>NZ_JBFUMO010000004.1:0-43639 GCF_054049355.1 Roseateles sp. P5_E11
GTCCAGGTACTCGCAGGTGGTGGCCAGCAGGGCCATCATGTCCTTGGGCGCATCCTTGACGTATTCGTCTAGGTAGAAGAACAGTGTGGCTTCCGAGAAGGGGCCGCTCCATTGGCCGAAGCGGTCGAGGAAGGCTTCGTCACTCAGCGCATCGTGGCCGCGCCACAACTCGTTGCCGGCGCAGCGCTGGCCCAGATAGCCGCGCAGCCTTTGCAGCACACGCGTGGGCCAGACGAGATGGCGGCCCGTGAAGGACAGCAGGCCGTTGAAGTCGCGCCGCAGGTTGAAGCGGCCGGCGTGCCTGACGGTCAGCGTCAGCACGAACTGCGAGCACATGCGGTCCAGCACCGGAGCGCTGTCCAGGCCGGGCGAGGGCAGCAAGCGGGCAGATGCCCGGGCGGCTGTCTCAGCGGCGACTCGCTTCACCATTCGATGGGCTCCTTGCGCAGCCTGCAGCGGCGGCGCGGACCCATCTTGTATCAGGCTTGGCGGCAGAGCAACGTCAGATCGGCCCCCTAAACGTTCAGTGCATCACGACCGGTTGCTGGCCCATCACGGCATAGCGCTCGATGAAGGCGTCCAGTTCGTCCTCGGAAGGCTCGCCATCGTCGATGAGGGCCTGCACGCCTTGCTGGAAGGATTCGGCCAGGGCGCCTTCGATGAAGATTTCCTTGCGGGCGAACTTGTCGACGATCTCAAAACCGCCTCGGTTCAGCTGCGGGCCGGCCTCCACCGCCTGGAGCTCGGCGTGTGGGACGTCGAACTGGACGACGATGAAGCTGTCGGAGTTGTAAAGCATGTGCATGGAGTTCTCCTCAGGGCTTCAGCTGCGGGTGAGGCCTGGTGTTTCAAGCCCCGCTTGGTTCAGATACTGGCAGAACGCCCTGCTGTTCGGGTCATCCCATGCGCTGACAACGTGTAGGAAGCGTCAGGAGTTCACGTCGGACAGACGGATCTCGAAACCGCGCGTTTCGGGGTCGCCCTGGCGCAGGCGGACCGGCCAGTAGCCGCGGTTGGGGTCCAGCCACAGCTCCACGCCAGGGTCTCGCTCACCCAGCGGCAGGCGTCGCAGATGCAGGCTGCCGGCGTCTTCAGGCGTCGCATCCACGGTCTCGAAGGTCCATTCCCGCAGTTCGCCGCGCAATCCGGCCACCCAGACACGCCAGCGCCCACCCGGTGTCGGGGCGGCCTGCACCAAGGCGGCGAGTTGCAGCCACCAGGACAGGCGGTCCTGCGCGCCCTCGGGCAGTTCGAGCTGGGCCGGGTTGGCCGAGAAGCTGACACGCCGCCCTTCGGCATCGAAGTTGATGGCCTGGCGGTCCTGACCGCCGCGCTGCAGCGCGAAGCGTTCGGGGGCCAGGCCCGCACTGCCGGTATGGCCCAGGCTTTCCAGGGCCGGCAGCGCGCGCTCGCCAACGCGCCGGGTCAGGCGCAGGCTGTAGCGGCCATCGGCTTCGGGGCGCCAGTCCAGCAGCGCCTCGCCGTCCTGGCCGCTTTGGCGAAGGCGGTAGTGCCAGGCGGCTGGGCCGGCCAGGCGCAGCGGCGGGGCCTCGGGGGCGGCGATGGGGGCTTCAACGGCGGGCATCGGTGGCCTGGCGCTGGCGCGAGGCGAGCGGGCCTGAGGCAAGGGCCGGGTGGATGGGGTGGGCTCGGGCAGGGCCATGGGCAGCGTCGGCGGCTGCAACAACGCGATGCTGACGGCCCGCGCCGGCCGAGCGGCGCTGTCGTCGCGCACCCGCTCACCGCCCAGCAGCAGCGCGTGGGCGAGCAGGCTGGCCGCCAGTGCAACCGTGGCGGCGCGGGGGAAGGGCAGGGCGGCGCGCATCGCACAATGCTGCCATCACCCTGAACTCCCGCTCATGAAACTCGCCAGCTACGCCGACGGCTCGCGCGACGGCCACCTCGTCGTCGTGTCGCGCGACCAGACCCAGGCGCATTACGCCACCGGCATCGCCACGCGCTTGCAGCAGGTCCTCGATGACTGGGGCTTCCTGTCGCCGCAGCTCGAAGACCTGGCCGTGCAGCTGAACCACGGCAAGCTGCGCCACGCCTTCGCATTCGAACCCGAGAAATGTGTCGCGCCTCTGCCACGCGCTTATGGCTGGGCCGTTGTCGACGCCGAAGGCGGCGTGCGCCGCGAAGCTGGCCAGTTCCATGGCGCGCATCAGCCTTTGAGGGCGCCGGCGGCCTGCGAGCCGGCCCTTGCCGTCATCACGGGCGACCTGGCGGCAGCGAGTGATGCCGCCTCGGCACTTGATGCCATGCGTCTGCTGACTTTTGCCGTGGACTGGCGCCTGGACGGCGAATTGATCGCCACCCACTGCGCGCCGTTGGCCGTCACGCCTGATGAGTTGGGCGAGGCCTGGGGCGCCGGCCGTCTGCAGGCCCGCCTGGTGGCCCTGCACAACGGCGCCAAGCTCGATCCGCGCGACGTGGCTGCCCTGCCCGGTGACGCACTGGCGCGTCTGGCCCGCTTGCGGGCGCTGCGCGCCGGGCAGTTGGCCGGCTCGGCCCTGGGCGCGCTGGAGCTGCCGCTCGCGCCCGGTGACAGTCTGCGCCTGGACCTCAAGTCCGCCGACGGCCAGCACAGCCTGTTCGGCGCCATCGACATCGATCTCGCACCGCCACCCGCATCCGTATGAGCCAAGCCATCATCATTGACACCGACCCGGGCCAGGACGACGCCATCGCCCTGCTGCTGGCCGCTGCCAGCCCGGAGCTGGAACTGCTCGGCGTGACCACGGTAGCCGGCAATGTGCCGCTGGCGCTGACGACACTGAACGCCCGCAAGGTCTTGGAATTGGCCGGCCGGCGCGACGTGCCCATCTGCGCCGGTGCCGACAGGCCGCTGGACGTGCCCCTGGTCACCGCCGAGCATGTGCACGGCGACACCGGCCTGAACGGCGTCGAGCTGCCCGAGCCGACGCTGGCGCTGGATCCGCGCCATGCGGTCGACTTCATCATCCAGACCCTGCGCGAGCGCGAGGCCGGCACCGTGACGCTGTGCCCGCTGGGGCCACTGACGAATATCGCCCTGGCCCTGCGCCAGGCGCCCGACATCGCGGCGCGCATCCGCCGCATCGTGCTGATGGGCGGCGGTTTCTTCGAGGGCGGCAACGTCACGCCGGCCGCCGAGTTCAACATCTATGTCGATCCGCAGGCGGCCCATGAGGTGTTCACGAGTGGCGTGCCCATCACGATGGCGCCGCTGGACGTCACCCACGAGGCGCTGACGACGGCGGCCCGCATCGAGGCCATCCGCGCCTTGGGCAACCGCGTTGGCGGCGTGGTGGCCGCCTGGATGGAATTCTTCGAGCGCTTTGACGAGGAGAAATATGGCCAGGACGGCGGCCCGCTGCACGACCCCTGTGTCATCGCCTGGCTGCTGGCGCCGGAGCTGTTCACCGGCCGGGACTGCAATGTGCGCGTCGAGACCCGGAGCGAGCTGACGCGCGGCATGACGGTCATCGACTGGTGGGCCGTCACCGGCCTGGCTGCCAACGCCCAGGTGCTGCGCCATGTCGATGCCGACGGCTTCTTCGCGCTGCTGACCGAGAGGCTGTCGGCTCTGCAGTGAGTGCGTCATTGAGCGAAAGCCGGGATGGTCCGGCAAGGGCTGGATCCGGAACTCCATTAGTACGCGCTTGACGCATAGATGATGTGCAAACGGGTGTCGACATCATTTATATCCGGTGAGACACTGGCCACTCGAGGGGGACACCGCAGCGCCCGGGGTGGAAGAGGCGCATCGTCGCGCGACGGCGCGTCGAGGAGACATCGATGCCGACCAGAGACAAGCTGCTGGAGGTCATCGCATTGCAGACCGAGGTGGCCGGACTGGGGCTGGACCTGGACTTGGACCTGGGGCGCCTGCTGGACCGCGTCGTCAAACGCACCCTGAGCCTGGTGGATGCGGACGGCGCTGCCCTGGAGATGGCCGAGGGCGACGAGATGGTCTACCGCGCGGCAGCCGGCATGGCGGAGGGCAGCCTGGGCCTGCGGCTCAAACGCAGTCACAGCCTGTCGGGCCTGTGCGTCGCCCAGGGGCGGGCGCTGCGCTGCGACGACGCACTGCTCGATCCGCGCTGCGACCGCGCCGCCTGCGAGCGCCTGGGCCTGCGTGCCATGGTCGTCGTGCCGCTGCGTCATCACGGCGTGACGGTGGGCGTGCTGAAGGCCATGTCCAAACGCGAGGGTCATTTCGCTGACCGGCATCTGTCCCTGCTGGGGCTGGTGTCCCAGCTCGTCGCCGCGGCCATGTATTTCGCCACCCGCTATGCGCCCGCCGAACTCTTCCACAAGGCGACGCATGACGGGCTGACGGACCTGCCCAACCGCTCCCTCTTCCTGGATCGCCTGCATGCCTCGCTGGCCCAGGCCATGCGGGACGGCCAGCCGCTGGCCGTCATGATGCTGGACATGAACGGCCTCAAGCGGATCAACGACGGCTTCGGTCACCGTGCCGGCGACGCGGCGCTGTTGGAGTTCGCGCGCCGCCTGGTTGGCGGCCTGCGCCAGTCCGACATGGCGGCGCGGCTTGGGGGTGACGAGTTCGGCGTGCTGCTGCGGCCGCTGGCGGCCGACGGCGGCCTGGAGGCGACGATGCAGCGGCTGGCGGCGCATCTCGACGGCGGCTTCGAGTTCGAAGGTCGGCTGCTGCAGGTCGGTGCCAGCATGGGCACGGCCTGCTTCCCCGAGGATGGGATGGATCTCGGCCGGCTCATCGAGCTGGCCGACCAGCGCATGTACCGCCACAAGCGCGGCCTGCAGCACGCCCACGCCTGAGCCGGTGGCAAGATGGCGCTCCGTCTCACCGGAGCCCGCCATGCAACGCCGCCTCGTCATCGCCAGTGCCCCCGCGCTGTTCCTGCTGCGCCCGGCCTGGGCGCTGAACCTCAGCGAGGGTGATGCCAACGCCGGCATCCGCGCGGCCCTGGAGCGCGGCGCCAATTCGGCGGTGTCGCTGCTGGGGCGTCCCGACGGCTTTCTCGGCAACCCGCTCGTCAAGATCGAGCTGCCGGGTTATCTGAGGGACGCCGCCAAGCTGCTGAAGGCCACCGGGCAAGGCAGGAAGCTCGACGAGCTCGTCACAGCGATGAACCGCGCCGCCGAAGCCGCCGTGCCGGCGGCCAAGCCGCTGCTCGTCAAGGCGGTGAAGGACATGAGCGTCGAGGACGGGCTGAAGATCCTCAGGGGTGGTGACGACTCGGTGACGCAGTTCTTCGCCGTGAAGACGCGCGAGCCGCTGGGCCAGCAGTTCCTACCCATCGTGACCAAGGCGACCGAGAAGGTGTCTCTCGCCGACAAGTACAACGCCGTCGCCAGGAAGGCCGGCGGCTTCGGCCTCGTCAAGGGCGACGAGGCCAACATCCAGCAGTACGTGACGGCCAGGGCGCTGGACGGTCTCTACCGCATCATTGGCGAGGAGGAGAAGAAGATCCGGCAGGACCCGGTTGGTACGGGCAGCGCCATCCTCAAAAAGGTTTTCGGCGGGCTGGGCTAGGGCCTGTAGTGCGCCTTGTGCCACTCGGCCAGTGACATGTCGGGGTACTCGTCAAAGCGTGGGTCCCGCGGCGAGCCCTCCACCTCGACCCAATCCGCCTTGGAACCCACCATGCAATGCACGTGCTCGGGTGGCGTCGGCAACGGCGTGTCGATGGCGCTGGCATGCGGGTGCACAAGCTCCGGCCAGGTCGGGTCCCAGAGCCACAGCGCGCTGCCGCACTTCATGCAGAAGTAGCGCCGCCCGCTGCTCTTGTGCCGGCCCTTGCTTTCCTTGTTCGGCAGCTTGGCGCGGTAGATGCGCAGATGCCGCTTGCCCTTGACCTTCATCGTGTGCGTCTGAGCGCCGAGGTTGATCGCATAGCCGCCGGCGCCGGCCGTCTTGCGGCAGATGGAGCAGTAGCAGCGCATGAAAGGGACGGGCGAGTCGGCCTCGACCGAGAACTTCACGCTGCCGCAATGGCATGAGCCTTCGAGGTGCATTTGCTGGCCTTTCTATGGGATGGCGTGCAGGAGCCCATGATGGCCGACAATCCCGGCCCTTGCCTGTTTGCTGCCGCTTCGACGGCTTTGCGATGAATTCCGATCTTCCTGATCCCGTCACCCCGTCCGAAGAACCGGCAGCCGCTGTGCCCGCACCCGTGCCTGCGCCTGAGGCCACACCGGCGGCCGCACCCGAGGCCGCGCCCCAGATCGAGAGCGCGTCCGAGGTTTCCGCCGACGCCGCGCCGGCTGCTGCTGGCTCGCCCGCTGCGCCGGCGGTAGACGCCACTGCCGAGCTCAAGGCCCTGTTCCCGGCCCTGTTCACCGGCAAGCCCAAGCCCGTCAAGCTGCGCGTGCAGGCCGACATCCAGGAGCGCGCACCGGGCAAGTTCAGCAAGGCTCAGCTCAGCGCCTTCCTGCGCCGCCACACCGGCAGCACCGGCTATCTGATCGCGCTGACCCAGGCCAAGAGCCGCTTCGACCTCGACGGCAACCCCGCCGGTGAGATCACGGAAGAGCATCTGAATGCCGCCAAGGAAGAGCTGACCCGCCGCCGCGGCCTGAAGCAGGAGCGTGAGCAGGTGGAGCAGGAGCGCCACCAGCTCGAGGCGCAGCAGCGCCGCAACCGAGCCCAGCTGCTGTGGGACTTCGAGCGCACGACGCTGACCGAGGCCAACTTCTGCGTGCTCAAGGGCGTGGTGGCTGAGGAGCTGCCGGGCCTGCTGGAGATCGCTCGCAAGGAGCGCGCCGAGGCGCCGCCTGCCCCGCCGCGGGAGGTGCGCCGCGATGGGCCCCCGCCGCGCCGCGATGACCGACGCCCCGGTGGCGGCGGTCGCCCCGAGGGTCGCGCAGAAGGCCGCCGCGAAGGTGGCCGGCCGCCGCAGCGCCAGGGCAAGAAGCCCGATCAGCCGCGTCGCGACCAGGCGGCCAAGCCCCAGGTTCCTAAGGCGAACCCGGTTCAGGAGCCGCAGCCGGCTGACAAGGATCAGGCGCCCGAGTAACGCTGCTCCAGGTAGGCGAGCAGGGTGCGGATCGTCTGCGCCTCGCCGCCCACCGGCCGGCCGGCGCGAGGCGCGTCGTTCCAGGCGAACAGGTCGACGTGCAGCCAGTCCTGCTGCGGTGGCAGGAAGTCTTCCAGGAACAACGCCGCGTTGATGGCGCCGGCCAGCGGGCTCTTGCCCGTGTTGACGATGTCACCGATCGTGCTCTCGATGCCGGCGTGATACGGCGCCCACAGCGGCATGTGCCAGAGCGGGTCGTCGAGCTTCAAACCCAGGTCGACCAGATCGCGGGCCGTGTCCATGTGCTTGGCGAACAGCGCCGGCAGCTGGGCGCCCAGGGCCACGCGCGCGGCACCCGTCAGCGTCGCCAGGTCGATGACGAGGTCGGGCTTGCCCTCGGCGGCATAGGCCAGCGCGTCGCACAGGATGACGCGGCCCTCGGCGTCGGTGTTGCCGATCTCGATGTGCAGGCCCTTGCGCGTCTTGATGACGTCGCCGGGCCGGTAGGCGTTGCCCGAGATCGAGTTCTCGACCGCCGGGATCAGCAGCTGCAGACGCACCGGCAGCTTCAAGGCCATGATGAGGGTGGCCAGGCCCAGCGCGTTGGCCGCGCCGCCCATGTCCTTCTTCATCTGGCGCATGCCTTCGCCGGGCTTGATGTTGAGGCCGCCGGTGTCGAAGCAGACGCCCTTGCCCACCAGGGCCAGCTTGGGGTGCTTGGGATTGCCCCAATTCAGCTCGATCAGGCGAGGTGAGCGCGTGCTCGCGCGGCCGACGGCGTGAATGCTGGGGAAGTTCTTCTTCAGCAGGGCGTCGCCGATGGTTTCCGCATAGGTCGCGTCGTATTGCTTGGCCAGGGCCTTGGCGGCGGCGGCCAGCTCGGCCGGGCCCATGTGCTCGGCCGGCGTGTTGACGAGATCGCGCGTGGCCGAAATCGCCGCGGCCAGCGCCAGGCCGCGTTCGGCGTCAGCACCGCCCTTCAGCACCAATGTGGCCGGCCCGCGCTTGGCTGGCTTGTAGAGGTCGAAGCGGTAGCCGCCCAGCTCCCAGGACATGGCCGCGCCCTCCGGCAGCAGGGCCAGGCCGGCGTCATCCAGCTTGTAGACACCTTCCGGCAGGGTCAGCGGCAGATGGCTCAGCGAAAAGGGGTGAGCGCTGTGGGCCACGCCGGCAAAGACCTGGGCCAGGCGGCCATCGGCTCCGGGAATCAGGGCGTGGCTGTCCGGCGCACCCACAAAGCCGACCGTCGCCAACCAGGCGCGGGTGGCCGGTGGCAGGCCGGGGGCCAGGGCCTGGAAGGCGGCGCGGTCCACGACGGTGATGGGAGTGGCCTTGGCCGGGAGGGTCTTTTTCAGCTGGACGGTCATCGCGGAGTCCTGGATTCAAAAGCGGCATTGTCTGCATAGCCGGTGACCGCAGGCCACAAGTGCAAAGAAGTGTGTTTGGCCTGTCAACCACCCCCAACCAGCCCGCGTTGTGCCTCCCAATCGCGCCCCACTCGGCGTGAGACGGCCCTCCAAAGGCCAGACAGCCATGATGAAGATCCAGCCCCGCACTGAACACCCGCCGCGCCGCCTGCCCCTCTCCGAGGTGGCCTGGAGCGCAGAGGAATCCGTCGAAAAGGGCCGCAAGCACGAGGCCTTCGACACCGGTTTCTACAGCGGCGAACGCCGCGGCCTCGCCCGCGCCATGCGCCTGGACCGCAAGCGCTAAAACCGGCGACTCTTCCTTTCGCAGCCCGCCGCCCGGCACCGGACGGCGGGCTTTGTTTTGGGCTGAACGGGAAATCCTCCCGGATTTGCTGGCGTGACAGCGCCGAGAATGCGCCCCCATGAAAGCCGCCCGCCGCTCCATCGCCTTCTTTTCCGGCCTCCTGCTGTACTGCTTCGGCGCGGGCGCCGCCATGAAGTACGCCAGCACCGGCCTGCCGCGCCAGGTCTATGCCCAGCTGGGTGGCCGCAACAGCCTGCAGGTCATGCTCGGCGAGGCCGTCGCCATTGCGCTGCTGCTCTTCATTGCCGCGCTGATCTGGGGCTATCTGACGCTGCGGCCGCAGCGCCGCCGGCACCGCCCCTATGTCGCGTGGATGATGTCCGGCGTCGGCGTGGCCTGGGCGGGCTGGTTGATCTTCGGCGCCTTCAGCTTCGCGCTGAAGCCGCGCGCCTACTCGGCGCCCCTGCAGAGCATGCTGCTGTCGTCCAGTGCGGCGCCGCTGTTCGGTGCCTTCAACATCTTCGGCGTCGTTGGCGGCGTCTGGCTGGCCGGCCGGCTGGCCAAGAGGCGCCAGGTCGGCTTGCCCACCACGCGCTCGCGCCGCCACCACGGCGAGGAGGAGTCGGCCGCTGATGCCGGCGCCGACAGCACGGTATCGACCATCGCGCCGCACTCCGTGTCGCCACCGGCGAACTGAGCCGAGGCGCATGTCCCGCGCGGTCTGCCCGCGCTGCGAGCGCCCGGCCTGCACCTGCCTGTGCGCCACGCTGCCGGCGCCGCTGGCCGTGCGCACCGAACTGCTCATCCTCCAGCACCCGGCCGAGGCCGGCCATGCCAAGAACACCGCCGCCTTTCTGACGCTCGGCCTGAGCCCAGCCGCGTGCCTGCTGCGCGGCGAGGCTTTCGACCCCGCACTGGCCCGCCCCGGCACGGCGCTGCTCTACCCGGGCGAGGGCGAGGGGGCCACGTTGACCGACGTCAATCGCCTCGTCCTGCTGGACGGCAATTGGCGCCAGAGTCGCCGCCTGCTGGCAGTCAACCCCTGGCTGGCCGCGCTGCCGCGGCTGAGCTTGCCCGAGCAGCCCGGCCGCTATGCGATACGCCGAGCTCACCGCCCTGGCCAGCTGTCAACACTGGAAGCCGGTTTGCATGCCTTGGCCCTGTTGGAAGGCGGGCCGGAACGCTTCGCACCGCTGTGGGCCGCGTTCGATGCATTTGTTCAGGCAGGCCTGTCACGGCAGGGTGAAAGCGGGATGGCCTAGGATTTCGGGATGTTCTCGTTCCTGCGCCCCCTCCTTCCGGCTCTGCTGGCCGCCCCGCTGCTGGCGTTTGCCGCACCGCCCGAAGCGTCCACGGAGCATGTGCAGGCCCGCCTCGTCTCCAGCCAGGCCGCGGTGGCGCCGGGCCAGCGCTTCACGGTGGCACTCGAGCAGAACATCAAGTCGCACTGGCACACCTACTGGCTCAACCCGGGCGACTCCGGCCAGGCGACGACGATCGACTGGAGTGGCGCCCAGGCCGGGCCCATCCAGTGGCCCACGCCGGCCATCCAGGCCATCGGCCCCATCGTCAACTACGGCTACGAAGGCCGCGCGGCCCTCCTCGTCGACTTGACGGTGCCGGCCGACGCCAAGCCCGGCAGCCGCTTCAAGCCGGCAGCCGAGGTGAAGTGGCTGGTCTGCAAGGATGTCTGCATTCCCGAGCAGGTGTCGCTCGGGCTGGACCTGCCGGTGGCGGCCGAGGCCAAGGCCGGCCCCGACGCAGCCCAGATCGAGGAATGGCGTGGCGCCATTCCCAAACCGGCAAATTTCGCCGTGCAGCTCAAGCCCGCGCCGCAAGGTGTGCGCCTCAGCGGCCCAGCGGCTGGCCTGAATCTGCCCATCAGCAAGGCCTATTTCTTTGCCGACACCTGGGGCGCCGTCGCTCACAGCGCCCCCCAGGTGTTCCGAGCCGAGGGAGCCGGCTGGGTGCTGGACATCCCCGCCGGTGACGAGCCCGTGCCTGCCGGCAAGCCTCTGTCCGGTGTCATCGTGCTGACGACTGCGGCCGGCGAGCAGGCCTGGACCGTCTCCGTGCCCATGCCCGAAGGCGCCGGCAAGGGACCCGGCCCGGCCGATCTCAACGCCCCTGCGGCCGAAACCGCCACGCCCGCCCCCGCGCCGGAAAGCAACCTCGGCCTGCTGCCCGCCCTGGCCCTGGCCCTGGTTGGCGGGCTGATCCTGAACCTGATGCCTTGCGTCTTCCCGGTGCTGTCCATCAAGGCGCTGGCCCTGGTGCGCGAAGGCAACCATAAGGCGGAGGGCTTGGCCTACACGGCCGGTGTGCTCGTCAGCTTCGCGGCGCTGGCGGCGGTGTTGATCGCGCTGCGCGCGGGCGGCCAGCAGGTGGGCTGGGGCTTCCAGTTCCATTCACCGGTGTTCGTCCTCATCGTCAGCTATCTGCTCTTCTTGGTCGGGTTGAACCTGTCGGGCTTCTTCGAATTCGGCGGCAGCTTCACCGGTGTGGGCTCCAACCTGGCCGCGCGTCAGGGCCTGGCGGGCAGCTTCTTCACCGGCGTGCTGGCGGCTGTCGTCGCCACACCCTGCACGGCGCCTTTCATGGGGGCCGCGCTGGCCTTTGCGCTGTCCCAGCCGGCGGCGGTGCTGCTGGCTGTCTTCCTCGCGCTGGGCCTGGGCCTGGCGCTGCCCTTCCTGCTGCTGGCTTTCTGGCCCGCGGCGCAGCGCTGGTTGCCGCGGCCCGGCGCGTGGATGGACAAGTTCAAGCAGTTCCTCGCCTTCCCGATGTATGCGGCCGTCGTCTGGCTGCTGTGGGTGCTGGCCCAGCAGGCCGGCCCGGACGGCGTCGCGATGGCGCTGGGCGGCCTGGTGCTGATCGCCTTCGCGCTGTGGCTGCACCGCGCTGGGAGGGGCGTCGTCAGCGGCGTGGCGGTGGTGGCCAGCTTCGTGCTGGCGCTCAGTGTCATTCACTGGATCAGGCCCGTGCCTGCCGACGCTCATGCTGCCGCCCCGGGATCGGCCATCGAGGCCTACAGCGCCGAGCGCCTGGCCGAACTGCGCGCTCAAAACAAGCCGGTCTTCGTCAACATGACGGCGGCCTGGTGCATCTCCTGCCTCGTCAACGAGCGCGTCGCGCTGTCGCGCCCCGAGGTCAAGGACGCCTTCGCCAAGGCCGGCGTGGCCTATCTGAAGGGCGACTGGACGCGTGAGGACCCGAACATCACCGCCGTGTTGAAAGCCCATGGCCGCTCCGGCGTGCCCCTCTACCTCTATTACGCACCGGGCGCCGCCGAGGCCCAGGTGCTGCCGCAGATCCTTACCCCCGGTCTCATCGTCGAGGCCATCTCTGTGCCCCCCGCCTCTTCCAGGAGTTCGACATGACCTTGCTTCGCCGCAGCCTGCTCGCCGCCCTGATCCTTCCTGCACTGGCCCATGCCACGGCCAATGTCGACGCACCCGCGCCGACTTTCTCCGCCACGACGGCCGACGGCAAGACCGTCAATCTGGCCGACTACAAAGGCAAGACCGTCGTGCTGGAGTGGACCAACCACGACTGCCCGTATGTCAGGAAGCACTATGGCGCCGGCAATATGCAAACCCAGCAGAAAGCCGCCGCCGCCCAGGGCGTCGTCTGGCTGCAGGTGATCTCCTCCGCGCCTGGCCAGCAGGGCCATGTTGACGGCGCCACCGCGCAAAAGCTCAACGCCGACCGCGGCGCAGCGCCCACTGCGACCCTGCTCGACCCCAAGGGCGAGCTCGGCAAGCTCTACGGCGCGCAGACGACACCACACATGTACGTCATCAAGGCCGATGGCACGCTGGCCTACAAGGGCGGCATCGACAGCCTCGCCACGCCCGACAAGGCCGACATCGCCAAGGCCGAGCCCTACGTCACCGAGGCCCTGGCCGCGGTGGCTGCGGGCCGCAAGGTCGAGAAGGCGTCGACGCGGCCCTATGGCTGCAGCGTCAAGTACGCCAGCTGATTTCGCCTAGAAGACCGACAGCCCCGTCTTCGCGACGAACAGTTCCAGCGCCCGGCGGCCCAGCAGGGAGTTGCCGGTGTCGTCCAGCGCTGGCGACCAGACGCACAGCGTGAGATGGTCGGGCACCACGGCGACGATGCCGCCGCCGACGCCGCTCTTGCAGGGCAGGCCGATGCGGAAGGCGAACTCGCCTGCGGCGTCGTAGGTGCCACAGGTCAGCATCAGCGCATTGACCCGGCGCGTCTGCGCCGTGCTGAGCACGGGCGTGCCGGCCAGCGGGTGGCGGCCGTCGCGGCACAGATAGCCGGCGGCGCAGGCCACCTGTTCGCAGCTCATCGCGATGGCGCATTGATTGAAGTAGACGTCCAGCACCGTGGCGACGTCGTTGTCCAGCGTGCCAAAGGCCTTCATGAAATTGGCCAGCGCCGTGTTGCGAAACCCGGTGTCGGCCTCCGAGCGCGCCACTTCGGCGTCGATGCGGACGGCCTCGCCGCACAGCCGGCCCAGCAGCGCCAGCAGTTCGGTCTTGGCGTCACCCTGTGAGACCAATCGATCCGCGACCGCGATCGCGCCGGCGTTGATGAAAGGGTTGCGCGGAATGCCGCGCTCCGTCTCCAACTGCACCAGCGAATTGAACGGGCTGCCAGAGGGCTCGCGACCGATGCGGTCCCACATGGCCTCGCCCAGCGCGCGGATGGCCAAGGTCAGCGAGAACATCTTGGACATGCTCTGGATGGAGAAGGGCACGGCGCTGTCGCCGGCCGCCGCCGTCTCGCCCGCACAGGTACGCAGCGCGATGCCGAACTGCAGCGGCGACACCCGCGCCAGCGCCGGGATGTAGCTGGCGACCTTGCCGCCGGCCGTGGCGAGTTGCGGGCGCAGTTCGGCGTTGATCTCGTCGAGGATGAGCTGGAGGTCCATGGCGGCCATTCTGGCCCGGGACAATGCCTCACCCATGCAAGCTCTGCTCGACGTCATCGCCGCCTCGGCGGCCCTTCCCCAGGGCGCTCAACGCCTCTTCCACGGCCGCGGCGGCCTGCATCCCGGCTGCGAGCACCTGACGCTGGACGCCTACCCGCCTGCGCTGCTGCTGACCAGCTTTGAGCCGCTGGCCGACGAGGCGCTGGCTGCCATCGGTGCGGCGATCATGGCGCGCTGGCCTGAGGCGCCCTGGGTCTTCCAATGCCGCCAGGACGGCGGCCGCGTTCAGACGCGCCTGATGGCCGGCACCCTGCCCGAGCCACACGTTGTCAGCGAGGCTGGAGTACCCGATACACGCTACCTCGTGCACCTGCTGCGCGGCCAGAACCATGGCCTCTTTCTCGACATGGCCGAGGGGCGACGCTGGGTGCGCGAGCAGGTGCAACCGGGCGCCAAGGTGCTCAACCTGTTCGCCTACACCTGCGCCTTCTCGGTCGTCGCGCTGCAGGCCGGTGCAGCCGAGGTCGTCAATGTCGACATGGCCTCGGGTGCGCTGGCCATCGGCCGCACCAACCATGAACTCAACGGTGTGAAGGCGGGCGCCAGGTTCCTGGCCCATGACATCTTCAACTCCTGGGGCAAGCTGACCCGCGGCGGACCCTATGACCTCGTCATCTGCGACCCCCCCAGCTTCCAGAAAGGCAGCTTCGTCGCGACCAAGGACTACGCGCGGCTGGCGAAGCGGCTGCCTGCGCTGCTGGCGCCCGGGGGCCACGCATTGCTGTGCCTGAACACGCCCAAGCTGGGCCTGGATTTCCTGCACGGCGTGATGGCCGAGCACGCACCGGAGCTGGCGTTCGTCGAACGCGTGGCGAATCCGGAGGTGTATGCGGACGTCTCGGCAGATCGAGGACTCAAGGTGTTGGCCTATCGCCTGCCCTGAGCCTGCCGCGCCTCAGGAAAGTCGCCCCAGCTCCGCCAGCAACTTCGCCCGCGCTGCCGGATCGTTGACCGACTCCGCCAGCCGGTTGAAGAACACCGCCCGGCTGTCCGTGCCGGCTGCGGCCCGTTTGATCAGCACCTTGGCGATGGGCCCGACATGTTTCGCCAGCAGAACCTGAGCCTTGTCCATGACGGCCTCGTTCAGCGGCCCGCCGATGAGGGTGCCGCTGCCCGCCGAGCCCGCCGTGGCGCCCTTGGAGCCACCGGCCGACGGCGAACCGGCCGTGCCGCCGCCTGCCGTGCGGTGGTGGCCGCCGGTGACCAGGCTGGCCTGGCCGAGGAAGGCGTCGCGCGCACGCGGGTCGGTGACCTGCTCGGCCAGCTTGCTGTAGAGCTCGTTGATGTCCTGGCATTCGCGTGCGGCGCGGCGCACCAGCACGCTGGCCAGCGGGCCGACATGCCTGGCCAGCGTCAATTCGGCCTGGGTGAGCTGGGCCTTGTCCCAGTGCGATGGCGTCGGGGCGCTGGCCGTGCCCGCCGTGGAGCCGGGCAGCGACGTGCCTGACAGCGAGGGCGGTGCGACAGTGGGCGTGGCCAGCGGCTGCGCGGGGCGCGCGCGCGCTGGCGCCAGCATCACGGTCTTTTCCCAGCCGGTGTCGTCGATGCTTTGACCGATGCCGTCGGTGATGGCCTGCTTGAATTCCTCGGCGGTGGCATAACGGTCTTCGGGGCGCTTGGCCAACGCGCGGGCAATGATGGCGTCGAACCAGCCCGGGCGCTCGACACCCTCGATGGTCGACGGCGGCTGCGGCATGTCGTTGACGACCTTGTACATCAGCGCCTCGGTCGTGCCGGCGAAGGGCGCGCGGCCGGTGAGGAGCTGGTAAAGCACGACGCCGGCGCCGTAGATGTCCACGCGCCGGTCCATGGGCTTGCCCAGGAACTGCTCGGGCGCCATGTGGCTGGGGGTGCCCACCATGTAGTGGGTTTGCGTGAGGTTGGTGCTCTCGATGCGGGCGATGCCGAAATCGGCCACCTTGAGCCGCCCCCCGGCCGTCGTCATGATGATGTTGGCGGGTTTGATGTCGCGGTGCCAGACGCCCTTCTCGTGCGCATGGCCGAGGGCATCGAGCAGCTGGCTCATGATGCCGGGGATGTCGGTGTCGGTGAAGCGAACCTTGGCGCCGAGGTAGCTGGCGAGCGAGCGGCCCTCGACAAACTCCATCGCGATATAGGCCACGTTCTCGGCGCGGCCGAAGTCGTAGACGGCGACGATGCCCGGATGGTGCAGCCGGCCGGCAGCCTGGGCCTCGTTGCGGAAACGCGAGGCCGGTGCACCGGGGCTGTCGTCGTCGGCGTCGAGCTGGGTGCGGATGGTCTTCAGCGCGACGGTGCGCTGGATGTCGGGGTCGAAGCCCTTGTAGACGACACCCATCGCGCCCTCACCGAGAACCTCGGTGATGCGGTATTTGCCGAGCTGTGTCGGGTGCTTCTTGTCGCTCATGCGCTGAAATGACTCATGTGTCCAGCAACTTCATGGCCTGCACGACGCTGGCCCGCATGCGAGAGAAGGAATGGGACAGCGTGGCGATCTCGTCCTTGCTGGTGGCCTGGAACTCGGGCGCGTCCAGGTCGCCCTGACTGACGCGGTCGGCCAGCGCCGACAGGCGGGTGACGGGGCGCACGACCAGCATCCAGACCATCAGGTTCAGCACGACGCCGACAGCGACGAAGACGCCGATCAGCGACGTGATGAAGACCTTGAAGGTCTGGTCGGCGCGCTGCAGCGGCACGCCCAGCGGGACTGAAACGACCTGCGCGCCGATGACTTCGTTGAGGTTCCAGCCGAAGCCGTTAGCGGGGCCGTACTTGGCGACCATGGTGGCCGGCGCGGCCTCGACGCTGCTGTGGCAGGCCAGGCAGGCCGGGTCGGTGATGCGCAGCGGACGGGCGATGTAAAGCGAAGGGCCGGCGGGCGTGTCGCGCGTGCCGACGGTTTCCTTCAGGTCGGCCGAGGAGCGGAACTGGCCGACGATGTCGACCTCCCAGCTCGTTGCACGGTCGCGCGGGTTGGTCGGGTTCAGCGTCGCTTCCTTGTAGGCGAACTCGGGGTGCTTGGCCAGCAGCGTCCCCAGCACCTCCGTGGCGGAAAAGCTCGGCACCGTCTCCGGCAGGAACTTGTCGGTCATCTGCGAGACCAGCAGTGGCTTGATCTTCGTGTTGGTGTAGCTGCGCACGGCCAGCGCCTTCTCCATCAGCATCTGCGCGGTGGCGATGGTTTCCTGCTTGGCGTTGTCCTGCAGCAGATTGCGCGCGATGTAGCCGCTCAGGGCGATGCCCAGGCTCATCACGAGCAGATAGACCAGATTGAATTTGGCGAGCAGTTTCATGGTGTTTTTCCCGGAGGCCGGCAATGGTAGTGCGCCGATATGGCTGAGTGGCTTCGTGCTTGCTCGTGGTTCCCGGTGCAAATCCACAGAAGAAAGGGCGCCGGACCGAAATTGGGCCTACCGATGCAGGCCCTGGCCGCCTCCTTCGGCCGCCGTGCCTGGCTGCGCATGCCCGCCTGGCCGCTGCGCAGGCTGGCCGGCGAGATGTCCACGCTGTTGCTGGACGGCCAGAACGTCGTTCCTGCCGCGGCGCGGGCCGCCGGCTATCGCTTCCGCTTCCCCACGCTGCAGGCGGCGCTGTCCGACCTGGCGGCCCGGCATGATGCCGGCCATGAACTCGCCCATTGACCGCTGCAACGACGGCAGTGCGAACCCGCCGCGGCTGCGCCGCGACATCAACCTCGGCACCCTGGCCGAGCTGCCGCGCGCCTCGACCGGCTGGCGCGCGACGCATGCCGAGCAACTCGCCCTCTTGAAGGCCGACGGCCACGAAGCCGTGCAGATCTGGCAGCCCACGCGCGAGGCCGCCCGGGCCGCGCGCGACGCCGGCCTGGCCGTCACCGGCATCTGCCGCGCACTGGTTCCAACCGAGGTGGCCGCCATCGTGCGTGAGCAGCGCGACCTCGGCTGCGAGATCACGACGCTGCACGTGGGCAACAGCTTCGAGACCGACGCCGAGATGGATGCCCTTGCCGCGGCCGTGCTGGAAGCCTCGGCGCGGCACGGCCACCCGCTCTATGTCGAGACCCACCGCGGCACGATGACCCAGGATCTCCGCCGCACGCTGGATCTCGTCGAACGCTGGCCGGCGCTGCGCTTCAACGCCGATCTGTCGCACTGGTACACCGGCCACGAGCTGACCTATGGCGGCGAGTTCCACGAACGTGCGCAGCGGCTCGCGCCGGTGTTCGAGCGCGTGCGCTTCCTGC
The DNA here is from genome assembly GCF_054049355.1 of Roseateles sp. P5_E11. NCBI lineage: Bacteria > Pseudomonadati > Pseudomonadota > Betaproteobacteria > Burkholderiales > Sphaerotilaceae > Roseateles > Roseateles sp. P5_E11. The sequence continues at coordinate 17,861 of NZ_JBFUMO010000004.1, forward strand.
ATGCCCGCGTCGGCAACCCGGGATGCATCCAGACCGGGCTCGACGACCCCGGCGACTACCTCAGCCACTTCCGCTGGATGTGGCAGCGCTGCTTCGAGGGCTTTGTGCGCGGCGCCGGGCCGGGTGACTACCTGAGCTTCAACGCCGAGCTGCTGCCGCAGAAGATGGGCGCCGACTTCTGGCTGCACTACGCCCAGCCGCGTGTCGACCTGGCGGGCGACCGTTTCAACGGTGAGCCCAGCGACCGCTACGCGGACGCCGCGCGGTTGTGGCAGATCGCCGGCGAATGTTTCGAGGCGGCAACACGCGCAGTGGTGGGCGCGCCGCGCTGACATTCGCTTCGCGGCGCATTGCTGGCATGTGAATGGCCCCGGCGTGACAGCCCTGCGTCAGCACATCGGCCGCTCTCGCGCCATACTGCTGCCACCATGCGCATCCTGCTCGTCGAAGACGACGAACAACTCGTCGAAACCACCGCCCGCGCGCTGCGCTCCCAGGGCTGGGTCGTGGACTGCACCGCCCGCGGCGAGCCCGTGCCGCGCTCGCTGAAGGAGGACGCCTACGACCTCCTCATCCTGGACATCGGCCTGGCGGGCATCGACGGCTTCGAGACGCTGCGCCGCGTGCGCGCCGAGAGCATCGCCGTGCCGGTGCTGATCCTGACCGCCCGCGACGCCGTCGAGGACCGCGTGCGTGGCCTGGAAGGCGGCGCCGACGACTACCTCGTCAAGCCCTTTGCGTTGACCGAACTGGTCGCCCGCGCCCGCGCCCTGGTGCGGCGCAGCCAGGCGCGCACCAGCAACCAGCTGCAGCTGGCGCGCCTGCGCATCGACCAGGAAGCCCGCCGCGCCTACATCGACGACGAGCCACTGGCCCTGTCCGCCCGCGAATGGGACGTGCTCGGCTTCTTGATGGCGCGCTCGGGCAAGGTCGTGCCCAAGGAGCACATCGCGCTGGCCAGCAATGCCTGGGACCAGGGCGTCAGCGACAACGCCATCGAGGTCTGCCTGTCGCGTCTGCGCGCCAAGATCGAGCCGGGTGGCGTGCAACTTCGCACTGTGCGCGGCCTCGGCTACCTGCTCGAGGAAATAGGCTGACGTTGGCTGAGGGTTCACGCTCCAGCCTGCAGCGGCGGCTGTTCGGCTGGCTGATGCTGCCGCTGGTGCTGGCCTTGCCCGTGCTCGGCACGGCGCTGTACGAGCAGGTCAGGCACAGCGCGCAGAGCTGGCTCGACGAGGGCCTGGAGGACACCGCGCTGACGCTGGCGGGCCAGATCGACGTGCGCAGCGGCGAGCCCCGCATCGATGTCAGCGCCACCATGGACCGCGCCCTGCGCTTCGACCGCCAGGACGATGTCTTCTACCTGGTGTTGGCGCCGCGCGGCGAGGTGCTGCAGGGCGACGCCGGCCTGGCCGAGTTGCAGCCCCGCCCGGCCCCGCAGGCGGCGGGCCACTCCTCCTACGGCGACGTCAGGCTGCGCGGCCGAGAGCTGCGCCTGGTGCAACTCGGCCATGACTGCGGCACCGGTGTCTGCCAGATCCTCGTTGCCGAGACCCTGCACAAGCGCGACGCGCTGCAGAGCGAGATCGGCAGCTCGGTCGCGTTGAACGGCGTGGCGCTGGCTTTGCTGCTGGCCCTGGCCGGCTGGTGGGCCATCCGCCAGGGCCTGGCGCCGCTGACGGGCCTGAGCGCCGAGCTGGAGCATCGCGACCTGCACCGGCTGACACCGCTGGCGGCCAGCCTGCCGCGCGAGCTGGTGCCACTGCAGGCCGCCTTCAACCGCCTGTTCGAGCGCCTGGCCCGCGCGGCCGGCGCCCAGCGCGAATTCCTGGCCGACGCGGCCCACCAGCTGCGCACGCCGCTGACCTCGCTGCAGACCGAGATCGAGCTGGCCATGCTGGAGCCGCACGACCAGCGCGTGGACCCGCTGCTGGAGCGGCTGCGCCAGCGTGTCGTGCGCAGCGCCCGCCTGGCCCAGCAGCTGCTGTCGCTGGCCCGCGCGGAGGACCGCAGCGTCGACGTGGGGCAGCGCATCGACCTGCGCGACATCGCCACCGAAAGCGGCCAGGACTGGGCCCATCGCGCGCTGCCTGCGGGTGTCGACCTCGGCTTCGAACTGGCCGAAGCGCCGGCGCTGGGCCATGCCTTCCTGCTGCGCGAGCTGCTCGAGAACCTCATCCACAACGCCGTCAGCTACGCCGGCGCAAGCGCCCGCATCACGGTGCGTTGCGGCAGCGATGCGGCCGGACCGTGGCTGGAGGTCGAGGACAACGGGCCCGGCATTGCGCCAGCCGACCGCCCGGCCGCCATGCTGCGTTTCCGCCGCGGTGATGCCGCCACGGGCACCGGCAGCGGCCTGGGCCTGGCCATCGCGGCCGACATCGCGGCCCGGCACGGCGGCCGGCTGGAGCTGCTGGATGCCCACGCCGGCCCGGGGCTGCGGGCGCGGCTCAGCCTGCCGCCGCTGCCTCCGGACCCAGCCCCAGCTGCTTGAAGAGGTTCATCGCGACGACGACGCGCCGCCCCGGCGTGGCCGGCACCTCGTGCATGGTGATGCCCGGGAACATGATCAACGTGCCGGGCCGCGGCTGGTAGGCGCTGGTCTTGGAGAACACCAGCGGCGCGCAACCGGCTTCAGCTTCCAGGTAGACAACGCAGCTCAGGTCGGCCGGCCAGTGGTTGTGCGGGGCCGTGTAGTCGGCCTGTTCGTAGATGGCGCCCCAGCAGTGGGTGACGAGCAGGTCCAGCCCGAGCGAGTCGAGCTCGCCCGACCAGGCTTTGGGCGCGGCCGCCTTGGCGATCTCGACGACGCTGGCGCACAGCGGCAGCAGCTTGGCATTGAGCATGTGGCTTTTCCACGGGCTCATGTACACCGACTTCACGTTGGACTCGGGCGACTGCGGGTGGCTGATGCGCAGCTCGTCGATGGCCTCGCGCGCCAGCTGCAGCCGGTCCGCGATCGGGCCCAGCTCGGCAATGATGACGGGCAGTTCGGTCTGGACGCTGGCGCCGACGATGCGTACGGATTCGGGAGTGCTCATGCCGACATTCTGGCCATCGGCGCTGGCGGGCCAAGGCCGGAAAAACGCCCGGTTCAGCCCAGCGCTTCGTACAGCGCCTGCATCTCCTGCGTCAGCTTGTGGCGCGCATCGAGATGGATCATGGGCCGGCTCAGCTCGTGCGACTCCTTGACCTTCACACTGCTCGACAGATACGGCTGCAGCACCGGCAGGCCCTCGTCCAGCAACTCCTGCACGACGCGCTGCGGCAGCGAGGCGCGGGCCTGGAACTGGTTGACGACGATGCCCTCGACCGACAGCTCGGGTGCGTGGTCGGCGCGGATCTCTTCAACGGCTTCCAGCAGGCCGTAGAGCGCCCGGCGCGAGAAGTCGTCGCAGTCGAAGGGGATGAGGCAGCCCTGGGATGCGATCAGCGCCGAGCGCGTGTAGAAGTTCAAAGCCGGTGGCGTGTCGATCCAGATCTCGTCGTATTCGTCCGCCAGCGGCAGCAGTGCGTCGCGCAGCTTGTAGATCTTGTAGCGGCTCTCCAGCTTGCCGTGCAGCTCGTCGAGCTCGGCGCTGGCCGGCATCAGGTGCAGGTTCTCCCACGGCGTCTCGACGACGAACTCGGTCGCGCCAGGTGCGCGCACGCTGAACTTCAGCGTTGACTCGAAGAATTCAGCCGAGCCCGGTGCGCCTTCATCCAGCGCATCGCCCATCAGGTAGCGGCTGGTGTTGCCCTGGCGGTCCAGGTCGATGACCAGCACCCGCTTGCCCGCTGCCGCGGCAATCGCCGCCAGATTGCTGGTGATCGTGGACTTGCCCACGCCACCCTTCTGGTTGAACACCACACGCCGCATCGCCGCCTCCGTTGCTGGATGCGGCGATTGTGCACTGCACAAAAGTCAGTGGGCCGGCGTGGTTTCGGCGAGCGGATGGGCGATGCCGCCGTCGCCATAGGTGCGCACCACCTCGGCGATGACCACCTGGTAGCCCCTCAGCCATTTGGCCTGGGCCTGCTTGGCCTCGCGGTGCGCGGGGTGGCTCATCAGCTGCTGCAGGGCCTCCATCGAGTCCCAGTAGTAGACGTTGGAGATCAGCCCGTTCGCTGCGTTCTCCCAGGCTTCCTCGCCGAGGTAGCCGGGAATGGCGCGGGCGATGGCGGCGATGCGGTCGTCCAGCGCGAAGAAATCGGCGTCGTAGTCGCCCTTGGCGAAGGTGAAGGTGGAGGTGTACATCAGGTGATTGTCGCCAGGGCGCGCTCGACGAAGCGGCGCGGCACTGTCGTCTTGGGTACGCGCAGCGGGAACCAACTGCGGATATCGCTGTCCACGCCGATGCCGTGCATGAAGTTGTACAGGCCCTTCTTCAGCCCCTGGCCAAGGCCGTCGTGGTCGGTGGGCGTGGGGTCGATGAAGGCGACGTCGTTCTTCGCAAAGCGGCCATCGGCGGGCAGGGGCTGTAGCGTGACGCCGTATTCCGCCGGGTTCAGTCCGACGGGCGAATGCACCGTGCAGGCGAAGCGGTGGAAGAAGCCGCTGTGGATGCAGCCGTTCTCGAACAGCTGGCGCACGTATTCCAGCGCGTCCACGGTGTCCTGCGTTGTCTGCGTGGGGAAGCCGTACATCAGGTAGGCATGCACCAGCACGCCGGCGTCGGCAAAGGCCTTGGTCACGCGCGCCACCTGCTCGATGCTGACGCCCTTCTTCATCAGCTTCAGCAGCCGGTCCGATGCCACCTCCAGCCCGCCCGAGATGGCGATGCAGCCGCTGTCGGCCAGCAGCTGGCAGAGCTCGGGCGTGAAGGTCTTTTCAAAGCGAATATTGCCCCACCACGAGATGGCCACGCCGCGGCGGATCAGCTCTTCGGCCAGGGCCTTGAGCGCCTTGGGCGGCGCGGCTTCGTCGACGAAGTGGAAGCCTGTCTGGCCCGTCTCCTTGACGATGGCCTCGATGCGGTCCACTAGCACCTCGGCCGAGGCCGCCTCGTAGCGCGAGATGTAGTCCAGGCTGACGTCGCAGAAGCTGCATTTCTTCCAGTAGCAGCCATGCGCCACGGTCAGCTTGTTCCAGCGGCCGTCGCTCCAGAGCCGGTTCATCGGGTTGAGCATGTCCAGCAGCGACAGATAGCGGTCCAGCGGCAGGCCGTCCCAGGTCGGTGTGCCGACGTCATCGAAGGGAATGTCGGGCTCGACGAAGTTGGTGTACCTGACCTCCGTGCCGTCGCGCCAGAAGGTACGCACCAGGCGCGTCTTGGAGCGCTTGCCGGCGACGTGCTCCAGCAGCGCCAGCAGTGGCCGCTCGCCGGCGTCCAGCGTCACGTAGTCGACAAAGTCGAAGACGCGCGGCTCGGCCAGCTCGCGCAGCTCGGTGTTCACATAACCGCCGCCCAGCACGCAGATGACCTCGGGCCGCGCGGCCTTGATGCTCTGCGCGATGCGCAGGGCGGCGTAGACCGAACCAGGGAAAGGCACGGACAGCAGCACGACCTCGGGTTGGTGCTGCTCCAGCGCGGCCAGCGTCAAGGTGTGCAGCGTGCGGTCGACGAGATTGGGCGGTGCGGCCAGGGCGGTGGCCAGCGGATCGAAGTGAGCCTGCGCCGCGGCGAGGGATTCGGCGTAACGGACAAACTCAAAGCGTTCATCGACCGCGTCGCGCAGCACGTCGGCGAGGTCGTTCAGGAACAGCGTGGCGAGATGGCGTGCGCGGTCCTGCAAGCCGAGGGCGCCAAACGCCCAGGCGAGCGGGTCGCCGCCATCCTCGTCGACATAGGCGTCCAGCGAAGCGAAGCGTGCGCCTTCGGGCAGGAAGGCACGGGTGTTGATGCGATGGGCCAGCGTCGGGTCGCGCCCCTGCAGGAAGCCGAGGACGCGTGGCGTGGCGGCGGCTATTGCCGGGAACTCGGTGGCAAACCAGGCCGTTTGCGGCGTGCGCTCGGCTTCGGGCAGGGCCAGCACGGCTTCATGCAGCTGGGCCAGGCCGGTGGGTGTGAACAGCTCCAGCACCAGGGCCAGCGCCAGGTCCACCTGCTGCGCATCGATGCCGCGTGAGCGCAGGAAGCCCGTCAGGTAGGCGGTGGACGGGTAGGGCGTGTTCAGCTGCGTCATCGGCGGGATGACGGAGAGGACGCGGGGAGGCTGGCGAGGCATGGGCGGGATTGTCGCGGTGTGGCGTGGCGCGACACGGCGAGCAAACCGCCTCGCATCGCGCGAGGCGCCGGCAGCCGGCGACTTCTGCGCCGTGGGCCTCTTGAAAAGGTTGACTTCTTCCATGCGGCTGGAGCGTGATCGGATGGGCGATGCCTCACAACCTAACTGACCGGTTTCACGCGTCGCTGTGAGGCTGGATCATGGATGTGTAACGGTGGCCGAACGGACCCGGAAGCGCCACTTGTTCACAGCGTTACGCCGCAACTTCAGATACATTTTTTTCACTGATGACAAAGGCACACCCGAGCGAAAGCCGGGGTCGCAAAGCTTCCGGTCTAAGGCCCGCCTGGCGGGTTACGACAGCGGGGTTGCCAAGGACAAGCCGCCGGCAGGTCGCCGTCGACATGGCAGCTCTTCCGTCGCCGGGATGCGGCGCGACGCCCGACCGGGCGTGTGCGTAGGAATCAGCGCAACAACGAAAGCTGTCCATGAAGTCCACCACGCTCCCTCTTCGATTCGTAGTTCTGATCGAGTGGCGCCTGCACGCGGCGCTTGCGCTGCTGCTGACGCTGGCTGCATTGCTGTGGCCTGCACTGGCGCAGGCCGCACCGCGCGACAAGATTGCCGCCGATCTGCGCCAGGCCGTCGATTCGGCCGCTGCGCCTCGCCAGCGCTGGCAACAGGAACTGGCTGGTCGCCGCTACGTGCACACCCTGGTCGTCAGCGACGGGCGGGACGCCGAGCTGGTCGAGCTCCGCCGCGCGGTCGTGGCGGCGGGTGGCACCGTCTACTGGCGCTACCAGTCGGTGCCGGCGCTTTTCGTGACCTTGCCCGTTGACAAGGTTGACGCGCTCGCTGCGCGGCCGGACGTGCAGAGCATCTCGCCGAACCGGCGCGCGGCCCGCACGTTCAGCCTGACCGAGGCCTCCACCGGCGCAGCCGACGTGCGTGCCGCCACGATCGGCGCGGCGCGGGGCCTGGACGGCTCGGGCGTCGCCATCGCCGTGCTGGATTCGGGCATCGCTGGGAACCACACCGCGTTCACCGATGGCCAGCGTTCGCGGGTCGCACGCGCCGTCGACTTTGAGAAGGTGACGCAAGGCGGCGCGGGCCGCGCCTGGCAGCCCGGCGTCGACCGGTCCGACGCGGCGCTCGACGAACGCCAGCAAGCGGCGGGCGGGGCGGATCCGTATGGCCACGGCACGCATGTCGCGGGCGTCGCCGCAGGCCGCTCGACGTCGCGTCTGCCCGAGTCGAGCGGCATCGCCACCCAGGCCTCGCTGGTCGACGTCAAGGTGCTTGACAGCCGCGGCGAAGGCGAGCTGAGCGATGTGCTGGCCGGGATCGACTGGGTCATCGCGCATGCGAAGCAGCAAAACATCCGCGTGCTCAACGTGAGCCTTGCCGCCGATTCGACCGAGTCGTATCGGACCGACCCGCTGTGCGGCGCGCTGCGCGGCGCGAGTGCAGCCGGCCTCGTGGTGGTCGTGGCCGCCGGCAACTACGGCACGGACGCCTCCGGTCAGGAGCGCTACGGCACGATCAGCTCGCCGGGCAATGAGCCCTCGGTCATCACCGTGGGATCGGCCAACACGCAGGCGACTGCCTCGCGCAGCGACGACGCAGTCAACCATTTCAGTTCCCGCGGGCCCACCCGCGGCGGCCTGTTCCTGCCCGACGGGCGCCGCGTCGCCGACAACCTGCTCAAGCCGGACCTGGTGGCTCCGGGCAATCGCATCGTCGGCCCGATGGCGGCCGGCAGCACGCTCGCCACGGACTTCCCCTCGCTGTCGGCGCCCTACGGCGGCACGGCGCAGCCGCGGGGCCGCGAGCTGATGGACCTGAGCGGCACTTCGGTCGCTGCGCCGGTGGTGTCCGGTACCGTGGCCCTGATGTTGCAGGCCAACCCCGGCCTGACGCCCCCGTTGGTGAAGGCGATCCTGCAGTACACCGCGCAGGCCCTGCCGGGCGCCAACCTGCTGCAGCAGGGCGCGGGCCTGCTGAACGTCGACGGCGCGGTGCGGCTGGCCGGTGCGCTGCGCAGCGATCTCGCCACGGTCATCGCCAGCGGCCGCATCGCGGCGGGTGCGCCGCTGCTGGCGCCGGGCCAGGTGATGCCCGCGCCGGTGTCGATCATCGGCGGTCAGTCGGTGCCCTGGAGTCGCATCATCTTCGCCGGCGGGCGCCACCTCTACAGCGGCAGCGCGCTTTTCACCCGCTACCAGCCGGTGTACGACCCGGGCCTGTTCTGGGTGGGCGGCAGCGCGACGCGCGTTACTGTCCAGATCCGCCCCGGCGCGGCGCTGTCGACGATCACGGCGTCTCCCGTGCCGACGGGGCAGCGCTTCCTGACCGACGGCGTCATCACGCTGAATTCGCTGGTCGGCCGCAGTTCGCTGCCGGGTCGCACGGGCGTCTTCGTCCCCACCGCGACGCTTTCCGGCTGGCTGGCATCGGGCAGCGGTGTGGTGCTCAGCGAAGGCGTCGTCCTCAGTGAGGGTGTGGTCCTCAGCGAAGGGGTCGTCCTCACCGAAGGCGTGGTGCTGAGCGAAGGCGTGGTGCTCAGCGAGGGTGTCGTGCTGAGCGAGGGCGTGGTGCTCAGCGAGGGTGTCGTGCTCAGCGAAGTTGCCCGCACCGGCGAACGATGATGGTTGCTGCAGGCGCCGAGCCCGGAGTGAGCTGGCCTCGGCGCGTCCATCAGGCACTGATGCCGGACTACAACCGCAAGGCGGCGGTGTATTGGTGGGCGGTGGTCTGCATCGGTGTGGTGGTGCTCGCGCACTCGTTGCGCCACGTCGTGAGCCTTTCGCCGGATGCCTGGTTGCGCGTGGTGGGCGGCACGCTGCTGGCGATGCTGGCCGGGCTGGTGCCGGTGCGGATTCCGCGTTCAACGAACTCGTTCACCGCTGGCGAGATCTTCATCTTCCTGCTGCTGCTGCTGAACGGGCCGGAGGCCGCGGCCGTGGCGTCGGCAGCGGAAGCGCTGGTCGGCGCCTGGCGCACCTCCAAGCGCTGGACCAGCCGCATCGCCAGCCCCGCGATGGCGGCCATTGCCATGTTCAGCGCCGGCACGGTGCTGCACGTGGCACTGGGCGAACTGCGTAGCCATCAGCTGGAGAGCGACAGCCTGATCCTGCTGGGCGCGATCCTGTTTGCGCTCGCCTACTTCGTGCTGAACACCGTGATGGCCACGGCCGTGCCACGGCTCAAGCGCAACGAGCCGCTGTCGGTCCGGGCATTCGTCGACGCATTCGGCTGGCTTGGCATCGCCTACGCGGGCAACGCCTCGGTGGCGACATTGCTGTTCCTCAGCTTCCGGCAGTCGGGCATCGTCGTCGTCGTCGCGGCCACGCCGATCATCGTGATCCTGCTGACGACCGGCCACTTCTTCTTTCGCCGCGAGGAAGCGGCCGAAGCGGTGCGCAAGGCGCGCGAGCAGCAATTGGCGCAGAAGCAGGCGCTGGAGAACGCGCGCCAGTCGGGCATGGCCGAGATCGCCACCAACGTGCTGCACAACGTGGGCAATGTGCTCAACAGCGTCAATGTGTCGGCCGAGTTGATCAGTGGCAAGGTCCGCGGTTCGGAGGCGGCTGGGCTGGCCCGCGCGGTGGCGCTGCTGGACGCGCATGCGCAGGACCTGGGCGACTACCTCACCCGCGACGCGCGCGGGCGGCTGCTGCCAGGCTATCTGAAGCAACTCTCGGTGGCGGTGGCCGAGGAGCGCCAGCAGATCCTTGACGAGCTGGCGGCGCTGACGCGCAGCGTGCGCCACATCAAGGAAATCGTGGCGACGCAGCAGTCCTACGCCGGCGCGTCCAGCATGGTCGAATCGACCCGCATCACCGACTTGATCGAAGATGCGCTGCGCATCGATACCGGCGGCATCGGTCCTCTGCGCGTGGAGCGCGAGTTCGAGGAGGTGCCGGCGTTGATGCTGGACAAGCACCGCACGCTGCTGATCCTGGTGAACCTGATTGGCAACGCGCGCCATGCGGTGCTGCAGGCGCCGCCCGACGTCGGGCAATGCATCGTGGTGCGGGTACGGGCGGTTGAAGGCGATCGCCTCCAGGTGGCTGTTGCCGACAACGGTTGCGGCATCGCGCCGGAGAATCTCACGCGCATCTTCGCGCACGGGTTCACGACCAAGCAGGACGGCCACGGTTTTGGCCTTCATAGTTGCGTATTGGCAGCCCAGGAGATGGGCGGTACGCTGACTGCCCACAGTGACGGCCCCGGAACCGGGGCCACCTTCACGCTTGAGCTACCTCTGACCGCTGCCACGGACACCCAGGCATGAACTCCTTCGAGAACCGTCGCGTCCTGCTGGTCGACGACATGCCGACGATCCATGCGGACTTCCGCAAGATCCTCGCGCCCGAACTCGGCGCCGCGTCGGCGCTGGAAGCCGCCAAGGCGGCATTGTTCGGCGACGAGATCACCGCAGCTGCCCAGCCCTTCGAGCTCGACTCGGCCTACCAGGGCCAGGAAGGCCTGGCCCGCGTGGTCGAGGCGCTGGCGCAGGGCCGGCCCTATGCGGTGGCCTTCGTCGACATGCGCATGCCGCCCGGGTGGGATGGCGTGGAGACGGTCGAGCGCCTTTGGCAAGCCGACCCGAGGCTGCAGGTGGTCTTCTGCACCGCCTACTCCGACGCCTCATGGGAGGAGGTGCTGCAGCGCCTGGACACCCGCGGCCGGCTGCTCATCCTGAAGAAGCCCTTCGACAACATCGAGGTGAGCCAGCTGGCCAACGCGCTGGCTGCGAAATGGCAGGCCACGCAGCAGGCTGCCGCGCAGATCGATCAACTTGAAGCCGCGGTGGCTGCGCGTACCACCCAGCTGACGCAGGCGAACGCGGCGCTGCAGGCGGAAATCACGGAGCGCAAGCAGCTGCAGACCCAGCTGGTGCAATCGCAGAGCCTGGCGTCCATCGGGCAGCTCGCCGCCGGGGTGGCGCACGAGATCAACAACCCGATTGGCTATGTCTTTGCGAACCACGGCACGCTGGATACCTACCGGGAACAGTTGTTCGGGCTGCTCGGCGCCTACCGCGCGGCCGAGGACCAGCTGCCCGCGAGCCTGGCCGCATCGCTTGCAGCACAGCGGGAGCAGGTGGGCCTGGACTACCTGCACGACGATATGCCGGCGCTGATCCAGGAGTCGCGCGAGGGCCTGATGCGGGTTCGCCAGATCGTGCAGGACCTGAAGGATTTCTCACGCGTCGACGCCGGGCAGGAATGGCAGCGCGTCGACCTGCACGCGGGCATCGAATCCACGCTCAACCTGGTTGCCGGCGAAGTGCAGCACAAGGCCGACCTGGTGCGGGAGTTCGGCCGGTTGCCGGACGTCGACTGCATGCCGTCGCAGATCAACCAGGTGGTACTGAACCTGGTCGTCAACGCAGCCCAAGCGATCGATAGCGGGGTGCGCGGCACGATCACGCTTCGAACCGGTTGTGAAGGCGACGCGCATGTGTGGCTGGAAGTGGCCGACACGGGCTGCGGCATGCCGCAAGAAGTGCTCGGGCGCATCTTCGAGCCCTTCTACACCACCAAGCCGGTCGGCCAGGGCAGAGGGCTCGGGCTGTCCTTGTCCTACGGCATCGTGCAAAAGCACGCCGGGCGCATCGACGTGCACAGCCAGGTCGGCAGCGGCACGACGTTCCGCGTCACGCTGCCGATGCGGCGCGCCGAGGCGACGCCGGGCTGAGCGCGGTGACTGGGGCCCAGGTCGGTGCGCCGAACGGCTACTGCGCCAACCACCCCGCCAGCTTTTCCGCAATCATCAATGTCGGCGAATTCGTATTGCCGCTCGTGATCGTCGGCATCACGCTGGCATCCGCGATGCGCAAGCCGCTCACGCCGCGCACGCGCAGCCGCGAGTCGACCACCGCGCCGGGGTCGTCCTTGCGGCCCATGCGGCAGGTGCCCACGGGGTGGAAGATGGTCGTCGCGATGTCGCCGGCCAGCCGCGCCAGTTCCTCGTCGGTCTGGAACTGCGGGCCCGGCTTGTATTCCTCGGGCTTGAAGCCGGCCAGCGCCGGCTGGGACACGATGCGGCGCGTCAGCTTCAGGCTTTCGGCCGCGACGTGCCGGTCCGCCTCGGTGGACAGGTAGTTGGGCCGGATGGCCGGCGCCACCGTCGCGTCGGGCGAGGTGGCGAGCACCGTGCCGCGGCTGGTCGGGTTGAGGTTGCAGACGCTGGCCGTGAAGGCGTTGAAGCCGTGCAGCGGTTCGCCAAAGGCATCCAGCGACAGCGGCTGCACGTGGTATTCCAGGTCGGGCCAGACCTTGTCGGGGTGGCTGCGCGTGAAGGCGCCGAGCTGGCTGGGCGCCATGCTCATCGGCCCGCTGCGGCGCAGCGCGTACTCCAGGCCGATCATGGCCTTGCCGAGCAGCGAGGCCGAGCGCGTGTTCAGCGTCTTCGCGCCGTCCACCTTGTAGACGGCGCGGATCTGCAGGTGGTCCTGCAGATTGGCGCCCACTCCCGGCAGGTGCTGCTCGACCGTAAGCCCCAGGCTCTGCAGCAGGTCGGCCGGGCCGAGGCCGCTGAGCTGCAGGATCTGCGGCGAGCCGATGGCGCCCGCGGCCAGGATGACCTCGCCGCCGACGTTGAGCCAGGGCTGTTCGACGCCATGAGGTGTCAGCACCTCGACGCCGCTGCAGCGCAGGCCCGTGTCGTCCTTGAGCAGACGCAGCTTGCGTACCTGGGCGCCCGTCCACAGCTCGAAGTTGGGCCGCCCAAAGGTGGTCGGCCGCAGAAAAGCCTTGGCCGTGTTCCAGCGCCAGCCCTTCTTCTGGTTGACCTCGAAATAGCCCACGCCCTCGTTGTTGCCGGCGTTGAAGTCGCTCGTGGCCGGGATGCCGGCTTGGGCGGCGGCGGCGGCAAAGGCGTCGAGGATGGGCCAGCGCAGGCGCTGTTGCTCGACCCGCCACTCGCCCTTGTGGCCGTGCACGGCGGCAAAACCCTCGGGTGCGGTCTTGGGCGTATCCAGCCGCCAGTGGTTCTCGTGCTTGCGAAAGGCGCGCAGCACGCGCTCCCAGCGCCAGGTGTCATCACCTGTCGTCTCGGCCCAGTGCTCATAGTCGCGGCTCTGGCCACGCATATAGATCATGCCGTTGATGCTGGAGCTGCCGCCCAGCACCTTGCCACGCGGGTAGCGCAGGCTGCGCCCGTTCAGCCCGGCCTCGGCCTCGGTGTTGAAGCACCAGTCGGTGCGCGGGTTGCCGATGCAGTAAAGGTAGCCGACGGGGATGTGGATCCAGTGGTAGTCGTCCTTGCCGCCCGCCTCGATGAGCAGGATGCGCTTCTCCGGGTTGGCGCTGAGCCGGTTCGCGAGCAGGCAGCCGGCGGTGCCGGCGCCCACGATGATGTAGTCGAAACCTTGTCGGGACATTGAGGCGCTAGCTGGGCATGCGAAGGGCGAAACCCCAAGCGTACGTCACTCGGCGTTGGCGCTCCCCAGGCGGTACCAGTCCAGCTTGCGCGTCAGCGTCATCACGGTGGCGAGCACGGTGAACAGCAGGATGGCGCCGATGGCCAGGGCCGCCTGCTCGCGGCTCAGCAGCACGTACAGCGCGCCGTAGAGCAACGCGATGCCACTGCCGAAGGCCGCGCCGCGCAGCCAGCCGCCCAGCATGGCCGCGGCGTATTGCGTCAGCACCAGGGCCGCCGCGCCGGCCGCGATCAGGTAGGCAACCAGGAAGGGCAGATGCTCCGACAGGCTGAGCAGCAGCAGGAAGAACAGGCTCAGCGCCAGGCCGACGAGCAGGTATTGCACCGGGTGCACGCGCCGGCCGGTCAACAGCTCCGTGAGGCCGACGGTGACGAAGGTCAGCGCGATGAACATCAGGCCGTATTTGATGGCGCGGTCGCTCATGACGTAAGGGTTCACGGGGTCGATCAGGTCAACGCTCAGCGTGTCCAGGTTGCCGTTGCCGGCGATCACGTCGGCGACGCCGCCGCTGGCCAGTTCAGTGACCTGCCAACGCGCCTTGAACCCGTCGTCACTGACGTCGCTGCCCGTGGGCAGGAAGCGCCCGCCAAAGCTCGGGTGCGGCCAGCTGGATTCCAGCGTCATGGTCGTGTCGCTGGCGGCGGGCACGAGGGCCAGGCTCTGCGTGCCGGCCAGGTCCACGACCAGCTTCAGCTCGAGGCGCTCGCCGGGAGGCGGGGTCTGAACGATGGCATGCAGGCCCGAGGGATAGGCGGCGTCCAGCGTGCCGGGCCTGACGGTCAGCGCATGACCGTCGCGTGTCAGGGTGACCTTGCGCAGGCCGCGAGCGTCCTTGGCTGAGAACATCGCGATGACGTCGCCGCATTCGACGCGGCCGCCGGCGTTGTCGGGCCTGGGTGTCAAACCTGAGGTTTCCTCCCAGCGTGCCAGCAGGGTCAGCTTGCCGGCATAGGTGTTGACCTTGAACAGGCCGCGATGGCGTGGGTCGGGCACGAGATCCCCGCTGACCTGCAGCTGGGCAGGGGGCAGCCGATGCGCGAAGTTGCGGGTCTGGACGCCATCCTTGTAAGGCGCCCAGGTCTCGGTGCATTGGCGCAGCAGGATGGGGCCCAGCAGCGTCTGCGGGCCGGCGAGCGACTGCTCGACGTTTTGTTCGGCCTCGTGCTGCCGGGCCTGGCGCTCATGCGCGAGACCGCGGATCTCGCCGAGCACGACGACCAGCAGCAGGGTGATGACGGCCAGGATGACCAGCTTGAGGAAGAGAGGGTGCTTGTTCATGCCGACAGCATCGCCAGCGGTGGTGAGCAGACAACGAAGTGTGTGAAGCGAGCGTGAAGTCAGCGCGGAAGAACCAAGCTGACGCGCAGCCCGGGCTCCGCCGCCTCGAAAGCCAGCCAGCCGCCATGCAGCTCGGCCACGCGGCGCGCGATGGCCAGGCCCAGGCCCGAGCCCTTGACGAGGCTGCCGGGCCGGGCTGTCGAGAAGAAGCGTTTTCCCAACTGGGCAAACGCCGCCGTTGGCACGCCGGGGCCTCGGTCGCGCAGCGTCAGGCGTGCGGTCGTCGCCGTTGTGCTGACGGCCAGTTCGAGCATGGAGCCGTCCGGTGCGAAGTCGATGGCATTGATGAGCAGATTGCCCAGGGCCAGCTCCAGCAGCGCCGTGTCCACTTCGACGATCGCTTCCTCGCGCGCCGTCCAGGTGACGTTCAAGCCTTTCTGCGCCAGGCGTGACGCCTGCCGCTCAAGTTGACCTTCGGCCCAGTCAGCCAAGGTGATCCGCTGGCGCTCGCCCGGCCCGACCTGGGCCTCCAGCTGCGACAGTGCCAGCACGCGCTCCACCAGCGTCTGCAGCCGCGCGGTCTGGTCCAGCACCTGGGCGGCGAAGCGCTGGCGGTCGGCGGCGGGCAGCTCGTCCTGCAGCAGCTCGCCGCTGGCGCGCAGCGCGGCCAGCGGGCTCTTCAGTTCATGCGTCAGTGCGCGCACGTCGTGTTCGAGCTGCTCACGGCCTTCGAGGCGGCGGCGCATGTCGTCCATGGCATGGGCGAGATCGCCCAATTCACCTGGCATGGCCGGCGGCGCAATGGCCTGGCCAGCCTGGGCCTGCTGGGCATAGCGGCGCAGCCGCCGCACCGAGGCGACCAGCCACAGCGTCACCGTCACCCCGACGATGAGGCTGGCGGCCAGCAGTGCGGCGCCAGCCCAGAACACGCGGCGCTCGGCGCGGTCGATGAAGCGCTGCACGTTGGCCACCGGCTTGGCGACGCTGACGACGCCCAGCGTGCGGCCGTCCTTGAGGATGGGCGCCGCGACGACGAGGATGGTGCTGCGGTCGTCCGCGGAATAGCGCGTCGAGCGCGCGCCATAGTCGCCGCGCAGCGTCAGCGCCACGTCGCGCCACTGCGAGTAGTCCTGGCCCACGGCCGAGGGCTGGCCGGAGTCGAGCACGACGCGGCCGTGGGCGTCGGTCACATAGATGCGCAGGTCCAGGCTCTGCTTGCGCAAACCCCAGATCGGTACGTCGACCTCGCGTTTCACATAGCGCTGCAGCCGCGCGGCCAGAGGGCTGTCGGGCTTGAGGCCGTTGGCGCCCATCTCATCGGCGGCGGTCTCTGCCATCAGATGGGCGGTGTCCACCATCAGGTCTTCCATGACCTCGCGCACGCTGGGCTTGACCTCGGCCAGGAAGACTTTCAGCAGTAGCACTGCGCTGAGGCCGGCGATCAGGAAGAAGCCGAAGAAGACTCTGAGCCCCAGCCGCACGTCAGGAACTCCGAACAAAGCCACAGAGGCACAGAGACACGGAGAAGCAGGCTTGTCCTCTGTGTCTCTGTGCCTCTGTGGCTGTGTTCATGGGCGGTTGGCGGCTGCTCATGGTTCCAGTGAATAGCCCAGCCCGCGATGCGTCTTGATGGGGTCGCGCGCCGGTGCCGCCTCGCGCAGCTTGGCGCGCAGCGTCTTGATGTGGGTGTCCACGGTGCGGTCTGTGCTTTCGGCGCTGCTGCCCCAGACGGCGTCCAGCAACGCGTCGCGGCTGTGGATGCGCTGCGGGGCGCGCAGCAGATGCGTCAGCAGGCCGAGCTCCAGCTTGGTGAGGTTGAGCGGCACGCCGTCCAGGCTGACTCGCGTACCGTCGACCGTGAAGCCCAGCGTTGGCGCTGGCGCGGCCTGGGCGCGGCGCAGCAGGGCGCGCACGCGGGCGACCAGCTCGCGCGGGCTGAAAGGCTTGGCGAGGTAGTCGTCGGCGCCCAGCTCCAGGCCGAGCACGCGATCCATCTCCTCGCTGCGCGCGCTCAGCACGATGACGGGCAGGCGGGAGAGCGGGCCATTGCGCAGCTCGCGGCACAGGTCCAGGCCATGGCCGTCGGGCAGGCCGATGTCGAGGATGAGCAGCTCGGGCGCCGGTGCCGCGCGAAGGCGCTCGCGGGCCTCAGCCAGCCAGGCGCAGTGCTCGACGACGAAGCCCTCGCGCCGCAGCGCGAACGCGACGGTGTCCGCAATCGCCGGGTCGTCTTCCAGCAGCAGGATCAAGTGCGCCAACCCTTGGCCAAGCTCGCGACGAGCTGCGCAGCCGAACCCGGCGCACGGTTGACCGGCAGCGCCTGACCGGCCCAGAGGCTGATGAAGTCAGCCTGGCCGGCCCTGGCCGCCGCCTGGCGCATCGGTCGGCTGGCCGCGTTGGGCTGCGGGAAGGCGGGCAGGACGATGCCCTCCAGCTCCCGCGTGACGCGGTTGGCCACGCCGCGCGCCAGGCGGCCGGAGAAGGCGCGCGTCAGCGTCGAATCGGCGTCGCTCGCAGCCAGCAAGGCGGCGCGGTAGGGCGGCGACAGTGGGCATTCGTCGACCAGCAGAAACGCCGTGCCGACCGTCACTGCGCTGGCGCCCAGCGCCTGCGCCGCCGCAACGCCGCGTGCGTCGGCGATGCCGCCGGCAGCGATGACCGGGACATCCAGCGCGTCGACGAGCTGGGGCACCAGCGCCATCGTGCCGATCAGCGCGCCTTCCGCGCTGCCCAGGAAGCCGCCGCGGTGGCCTCCGCCTTCGTAGCCCTGGGCGATGACGGCATCCACGCCGCTGGCCTGCAGCAGCAGGCCTTCCGCCACCTGCGTGGCCGTGCCGAGCACGGTGAAGCCCTGCGCCTTCAATGCCGCCACGCGCGCCACGCCGGGGTCGCCCATGGCGAAGCTGATGACGGCGGGATGCGCGGCGATGGTGGCCTCAAGCTGGGTGTCGAAGTCCTCCTCGAAGCGTTCCGGCCGCGCCGGCGCCGGCAGGCCCAGTTCGGTGTGCCAGGCGGCCAGGCGGGCGAGGTAGGCGTCCAGTGCGCTGTCGTCGCGCAGCCAGGGCTGCGGGCAGAACAGGTTGATGCCGAAGGGCTGGCCGGTGCGCGCGCGGATGTCGGCGGCAATCTCGGTGATGCGTGCCGGCGTCAGGTAGGCCGCGCCGAGCTGGCCGAAGCCGCCGCCTGCGCTCACGGCGGCCACCAGCGCGGCGCTGGACGCCTCGCCGGCCATCGGCGCCATCCAGATGGGAGGCAGGTCAAACAGGCTCATGTGGTCACCCCACGGTTCGTGCGGCTAGCACCGGGAAAAGCTTGATGAGGCCGTCGGCCAGCAGCTCCACCGCCAGCGCGGCGAGGATGAGGCCCATCAGCCGCGTCATGATGTTGATGCCGGTCTGGCCCAGCACCTTGGCGATCTTGCTGGACGCGGAGAAGACCACGAAGGTGACGAGGGCGACGACAACGCCATAGCCGCAAAGCACGGCCAGCTCCCACCAGACGCGCGTCTTGTCGGCGTAGATGACCATGGTGGAGATGGTGGCCGGGCCGGTCAGCAGCGGGATGGCCAGCGGCACGACGGCGATGCTGGCGCCGGCGTCGGCCTTGGTGTTGCCCTCCGACACATCCTCCTTGCGCGCCTCGGCCGGCTGGGCGTTGAGCATCTGCAGCGAGCTGATCAGCAGCAGGCAGCCGCCGCCCACCTGGAAGCTGGCCAGCGAGATGCCGAAGAACTCGATGATCTTCAGCCCGAACAGCGCGCTCAGCGCGATGACGATGCCGGCCGTGCTGGCGCTGACGAGGATGGTCTTGCGCCGCTGCGTGCGCGAAAAGGCGGACGTGAAGTGGATGAAGAAGGGCACCACGCCGACCGGATTCACGATGGCCAACAGCGCGACGAGGGGCTTGTAGATGTCCATGACGGCTGATTGTGGCGGGCCCCGATGCTGTCAAGGCCGAAAAACTCAAGCCTCTGCGTGTTCGCGCAGGGTGCGCAGATAGTCCAGCCCTGCCGCGCCGCGGCAACCCCACCAGCTGAGCAGTTCGCCGTCGACCAACTGCACGCGTGCCTGCGGGCACAGCGCCTGCGCCGCGGCGATATGCGCAGCACCGAAGCGATAAGGCTCGGAGCTCAGCAGCACGCGGTCGATGTCGCGAAGCCAGGCGTCATCGCCCGCAAGCGCAGGGTAGCGGCCGGCGCCGTGCTCGCCGCCCAGCACGTCGGGCCAGGTGCGCCAGCCGACTTCAACCAGCAGCGTCGAGACATAGGTGTCGCGCGCCACCGTCATCCATGGGTCGCGCCAGATCAGGTAGAGCACGTTCTCGCCCGGCCAGACCTGCTCGCGGCAGCGGGCCAGCGCGGCTCGGAACTCGGCCGACAGCGCCGCGGCGCGTTCGTTGACGCCCGGCTGATCGGCAAAGGCAGCGCGCAACTGCTCGAACAGCGCCAGGTTGTCCTCGGGCCGGCTCGGGTGGGTCACGATGACCTCGGGCACGAACCCTCGCAGCGCTTCGGCGGTTTCCAGCCGGTTCTCGTCCACGTTGACGATGACATGGGTGGGTGCGAGCTTTCTCAGCTTGGCCAGGTTCACGTCCTTGGTGCCACCCACCTTGGCAACGGTGGCAACCACCTCGGCGGGGTGGATGCAAAAACCGGTCCGGGCCACCAAGCGATGGCCCAGCCCCAAGGCCACCAGCGTCTCCGTCGCGCTTGGCACGAGCGACGCGATTCGGGGCGCCGTCATTCCGCTTCGGTCACCGCCAGATAAACGGCACAGCAGCCGCGCAGCCAGACCAGGGTCGGCAGCACCAGGGCGATGGCGAACACGACGCCGCCGCCGATCAATGCAGCCAGGCCTAGCGCGCCGCCCTGCAGCGGCACGCCACTGGCGCCCAGGCCGCGCGGCCCCAAGCCCATGACGCCGGCCAGCAACTGGTTGGCGGGCAGCTCCACACCCGCGCCGAGGATAGCCAGGCCGGCCACCATCCGCCCGCCGCTGACGACGACGAAGCTGACGGCCGCCGTGGCCAGCGCCGTCATCAGGTAGACGGCGGCCATCAGCAGCGCCGTTTCGGGCAGGCCGTGATGCAGGCGCTCGCGCAAGAAAAACAGTACGCCGGCGCTGCGCCGCCCCGCCCACACCGCTGGCCCCGCCAGAGGTCCGACGAGAACGACCAGGACGAAGCTGATGCCGCCCAGCACCAGCACGCCAGCCGGCAGCACGACGGCCAGCAGAGGCGCGCCGACGACCGGCCAATGCGTCGCCCACAGCAGCCCGGCGAGCACCAGGGCGGCCGCGCCGGCCAGGGCCAGGCAGGCCAACAGGGCGAGCAGCACGCGATGGCCGCTGCGCAGGGCGTCCGAGAGCGCGTCCTGGGGGTCGCGCACGGGCAGGCCGCGCGCCTGGTCCATCAGCATCAGACCCGTCGCATTGACGCTGAAAAAAGCGACAGCCAAGGCCAGCCCCACCCAGAGCGCGCTCAAGAGGCCTTGATCGCGCGCCAAGGCTGACTGGGCCATGGCCAGCAGCAGGCCGGCGGCGCAAAAACCGGCCAGCAGTGCATAGAGGGCGCGCAGATTGCGCGGCGCGTCGACGCTGGCGAGCACGCGGGTGAGGGGAACGAGCAGGCTGGTTGTCATGAATTCGGGTGGGGCGGGGCGATGGTATCGATGACGGGACCGTGATGGCTCCCAGGCGCCAGGGTTTGTGCTAGCTCTGAAAAACAACACTTGCCGGAGTGGCGTTCCGCAATCTCTTTACCCCGCCACCATAATCAATTGCCTGTGTCTGGACGCCGCACCTTCGCTTGAATGGTTCACGTAGGGTTGAAGCTCCACATGGTTTTTTGGTTTTGAGTAGAGAAGGGCTTCCCCATGGGAAACAAGCTTTATGTGGGCAATCTGGCCTACAGCGTGCGTGACGAATCGCTGCAAGAATCGTTCGGTCAATTTGGTACGGTGACCTCCGCGAAGGTCATGATGGACCGCGAGACGGGCCGTTCCAAGGGTTTTGGTTTCGTCGAAATGGGTTCGGACGCTGAGGCGCAAGCAGCCATCAACGGCATGAACGGCCAGGCCCTCGAAGGCCGCGCCATCGTCGTCAACGAGGCTCGTCCTCGTGAAGAGCGTCCGGGCGGCTTCGGCGGCGGCGGTGGCCGTTCCGGCGGTGGCGGCTTCGGTGGTGGTGGCGGCTACGGCGGCGGCGGCGGCGGTGGCCGTTCCGGCGGCTACGGCGGCGGCGGTAGCAGCGGCGGTGGCGGCGGCTACGGTGGTGGTGGCGGCTACGGTGGTGGCGGCGGTGGCCGCTCCGGTGGCGGCGGCTATGGCGGCGGCGGCGGTGGCCGCTCCGGCGGTGGCGGCGGCTACGGTGGTGGCGGCGGTGGCTACGGCGGCGGTGGCCGTTCCGGCGGCTATTGATCCCACAACCTCGCAAGAGATCTGAGCAAAGCGCCCTTTCGGGCGCTTTGCCTTTTCTGGTGGAACTTCTCTAGTTCGTCCCCGCGGGGGCTGAGGCCGGACACGGTGCGTCCAGTGGACGCGCCGTGCCTGTCGAAGAGCTGCGGCGCAAGCCGAAGCGCGCTCTGCAAGACCGGCCAAGGTAGTCCTTGGACGAGGGGTTTCAGTACCCCAGCGTCGCCTTGGCGAAAACCTCGCTGGCGCGCACGGCACCTGGCTGTTCACGAGCCCGGTTCAGGCCCAGGCTGATGATGCGGCTCAGCCCGACACGGTGCTGGAACATCAACGACAGCACCCGCCCCCGGTTGTTCTGCGCAGCCAGATTCGCGCTGGCGTCGTCACGGCGGTTGAAGCGGGTCTGCTGCTGGATGAGCCGCAGGGAATCGCGCGGGCTCAGGTGCAAGACGACCAGACTCTGGGCGCTGCGGTCGGTGAAGGCGCGGTGGCCATCGGGTGCATCGACCCAGGCCAGTCCGAAGCGCTGCTCGAACTCCAGCCACAACCCGGCGGGCAGCGGCAGGCGCATCTGGGCCTGGATCTGGGCTTGCGCGCCCAGGCCCACGCGA
The DNA here is from genome assembly GCF_054049355.1 of Roseateles sp. P5_E11. Lineage (NCBI taxonomy): Bacteria > Pseudomonadati > Pseudomonadota > Betaproteobacteria > Burkholderiales > Sphaerotilaceae > Roseateles > Roseateles sp. P5_E11. The sequence continues at coordinate 39,759 of NZ_JBFUMO010000004.1, forward strand.
TCGGCATCGACGTCCAGGCGTCGGCCCCATTCCACCTCGGCATCCACGTAGTTCAGCAGTTCGCCCGGGTTGGACTCGATGCCGATCAGCAGCGTGCGCGTCGGGTGCAGCCGGCCGCCGCTGCGGGCGCGATGGCTGTCCAGGCCAACATGGCCCCAGACGCCGGTGTTGCGTGCGGCGGCGAACCAGAAGCCTGGCTGGAAGAGGCGGTCGACGACCTGGCCTGCCGCGACGCCGAGCAGCGGATCGGCCAGGGTGCGTGTCTCCTGAACTTTCAGCTGCACCTCGTGGTCGTGCATGTCGATGCCGGCGAACTCCCGTGGCCCCAGGCGCAGATAGCCGAAGGCCGACGCACGGCGAATGCCGCTCTGGTTGACGAAGCCGTTGTCATTGGCAAAGCGAGGGCTGATCTCCTCGACGTTGACGTTGGCCGCCCAGTCGGCATCCCGGTGGCGCCAGGCCGCCCAGGCGCGGTGGCCGCGTTCGCGGCTCACGCGCAGTACCTGGCCGTCGGCGTCCAGGCCCAGCGTCGTATCGGACAGCAGCAGATGGCCGCGCCATTGGTCGCTGTCGCCGGCACGCCAGACAGTGTCGCTGCCGATGACCTGGGTCGTCAGCCCCTTGCCAAAGTCGCGCAGCGACACCAGGCCCGCCAGGCCGAGGTCGCCAAGTTGCGTGCGGCCGCGCGCGAAGCTGGCCTGGGAGCCGCGTGGCTGCACGCCGCTGCGCGTCGCAAAGGCACCGGCGCGCAACACCGTTCCGCCGCCGGCGTCGCGCAGATTCAGGGCCGTGGCCTCGGCGCCGGCGCCGCGCCAGGTGGCGCGCAGGCCCCAGTCGGGGTCGGTGATGGCGCGCGTGTAGAAGGCCGCGAGGCTGCGGTTCTCGCCCGACTCATCGGGCTGGGTCGGGCCGACGACGTCGGCGCTCTCCAGGAAGAAGGGGCGCTTCTCGGGCACGCTGAGCGCAAAGCGCGTGTTGCCGGCGAGCTGGGGTGCGTCGAGTTCGACCTGGGAGAAATCGGGGTTGAGCGTTGCGTCCAGCACCCAGTCGGCGCGCGGTCGCCACTTGAACTCGGCGCCCAGCGAGGCCTTGCGCGTGCGGCGGGTGCCACTCTCGTCGCTGCTGTCGCGCGTCGAGCGCACTGTCAGCTCGGGCCGAAAGCCGATGAAGCTGCGTTCGCGCACCTGTTCTACCAGATCGCCCAGGCCGTCGAGCGGCTGCAGCTCGGCGATGAAGCTCAGCGCGTCCTTGTTCAGGGCCGGCGAGCTGACGTTGAGCGTGCGGTCTTCGCGGGGGATGTTGCGCGCGACCATGATGCGCCAGGGTGCGCCGCCGTCGTGCGGGAACCTGAGCGCCGCGATGGGCCAGCGCAGCTCGAGGCTGTAGCCGTCGGGCAGGCGGGTCGCGGCGGCATGGATGTCGAAGTCCGGTGCCGAGTCCTCGGTGTCCTCTTCGGCCGCGAACAGGCCGTCCTCGACGCCGCCGGCTGCACTGACTCGCACGTACTGAGCCGTGCGGCGATGGCCGACGGGGTCGATGAAGACGGAGACGAAGTCCTGGTCGGCCTTGACCTGATCGCGCCGGGCCAGCGGGGCGCGGATGCGGCTGGGTTCGGGGTCCCAGGCGCGGATGCCAAAGATGAGGGCGTCCTCGGTGACGAGAACCTGCACCGTGGTGCGCCAGCGCGCGGCCTGCTTGTCGGCGGGCAGGAACTGCGCAAAGCGTTCGTAGACGGGCGCGCGCAGCCAGGCCGCGTCATCCAGCTGCCCGTCAATGACAGGCGTGGCTTCGCCGGCTGCGAGGCGCAGGGCGGTGGGGTGTTGAAGTTCGGGGGTGTTGCCCCAGGCGGGCAGGGCCAGGGCGCAAAGGCCCAGGGCCATGCCCGAGCCGAGAAGGCGAAAAATCATGAATTTCGTCCGAGGTCGGCCGCCGAACGGGGCCGCAGGAATCAATGGGCTGGCGACGTCAGCGGTGGACGTGCAGCAGCGAGCGGGCGGCGCTGAAACGATGTTCAGCGCGCGGGCTTAGCAGGGGTGAAGCACCTTGGCCATGATGTCCTCCTCGGCTGCAACGGCAGCTCTCGGGTCGAAGGCGCGCAGTGTAGCCACGGCGCGCGGGCCGTGAACAGCCCTATTCGCTTGCCCGCTTCTTCCGCGGCCGGCTGCCCAGTGCCCGGTCGTAGAGCCAGTTGGGCAATATCCGCAGCAGCTTGGCCAGCACACCCATCTGCCACGGAATGACGCGGTAGCTGACCTGGGCGCGGATGGCGCGCACGGCCTGGTCGGCGAAGTCGTCGACCTGCATCAGGAAGGGCATGCTGTAGCGGTTGCCGCGCGTCAGCGGTGTGTCGATATAGCCCGGCAGCAGGGTGACGACGCTCACCCCGAAGGGGCGGCATTCGCCGCGCAGGCTTTCGCAGTAGGCGACGACGGCGGACTTGCTGGCGCTGTAGGCACCATGCCCCGGCAGGCCGCGGATGGCCGCGACGCTGGCGACGCCGACCAGCGTGCCCGAGCGGCGCTCGTTCATCGCGGCGACGAAGGGATGGAAGGTCGCGGCCAGGCCGACGTTGTTGGTCTCGAAGGTGCGGCGCATCACTTCGAGGTCGTCGAAGTGGGCCGTGTCCATGCCGATGCTGATGCCGGCATTGGCGATGACCACATCCGGCAGTCCTTGCGCGGCGATGCACTCGCGGCCGATGCGGGCCATGGCGTCCAGGTCGGCAACGTCCGCGCCGTAGACCTTGAAGCGGGCCGCGTCGAGCTTCTGCTCGGCCGCCCAGCGTTCGACCTCGGCGGTGCGGCGCGCGACCAGTGCGAGGCGTGCGCCGTCGCGGTAGTAGCGCAGGGCCAGGGCCTGGCCGATGCCGCTGGACGCGCCGGTGATGAAGACCAGCTCGCTCATTTCGGGGCCTTGGAGACGATTTGCCCCTGCGCCCTGCCCGTGAAGTGGACCTGGCCGGTCAGGTGACGGTACTCGAAGTTCTGCGCGTGCAGCGTCGAGCTGCCCTGGCGGATGGTGACCGGCAGGTGCGAGCGCAGGATCTCGCTGTTGGACAGGGCCTGCAGGAACTCGCCACGCACCTCGAGCTGGGCCGGCGCGTTCTCGCCGGCGCCGGGTGGCAGGCGGCGCAGGTGGACGTTGCCGAGCAGCTGCATGTCGCTGCCGTCGCCATTGCTGAGGGCGCGCTTGGCGTCGGCGATGGCCAGGCTGCCGTCCGGCCCGATGGCACGCACGCGGACCTCGTCGATCTCGACGGTGTCGGTGTCCGGGTAGTGGCGCAGTTCGGCGCCGGCGATCTGCACATGCAGCCGCCCATCGGCGCCGATGCGCTGGATCTCGAAATTGGCCATGCGGTAGTCGGGCAGATGGCGCGGTGCCGCCACCTCGCCAGGTGCATCAATCAGCGGCGTGTTCTTCACCAGCCACCAGGTTGCGCTGGCCAGCGCGGCCATCAGCAGCAGTGGCAGGTAGTTGGACAGCAGGCTCTGCAGCCGCCACAGCATGGGCCTGGGCTTCTGGCGGCGCGGCAGCGGTGCCGGCAATGCAACCGGTGTCACGAGGCCTTGCCCCCGTCCAGCGTGTCGTGATGAGTGTTGAGCAGACGCTCGTAATGGCCGGCGGCCATCAGCAGCACATCGCAATACTCGCGCGCCGCGCCGTAGCCACCGGCGGCGCGCGTGACATGGTGGGCGATGGCCAGTACCTCGGCATGAGCGCCGGGTGGCGCGCAAGCGAAGCCGGCCCGCGTCATCAGGGGCAGGTCAGGCCAGTCGTCGCCCATGACGGCGACCTCGTCCCAACTGGCGCCTAACTGGGCCAATAGGGGCTCGGCGGCGGCGAGCTTGTCGCGCGCACCGTAGACAGCGTGCTTCAGATCC
>NZ_JBFUMO010000005.1:0-41193 GCF_054049355.1 Roseateles sp. P5_E11
GGGCCAGGCCGAGGCCGTCGATGCCGGGCATGCGGATGTCGAGGAAGGCGATGTCGGGGCGCAGCTCGTCCAGCAGCCGGCGCGCCTCGGTGCCGTTGCGGGCCTGGGCGACGATCTCCAGCTCGGGCCAGGCCTCTCCCAGCAGCTGCTGCAGCTCTTCAAGCAGCTGGGGTTCGTCGTCGGCGATCAGCGCAGTCGTCATGGCATCGGCAAGGTGAGCGTGGCCTCGGTCAGGCCGTCAGCATTGGTGGCGAGGCTCAGGCCGGCGCGGTCGCCGTGCAGGGCTTGCAGGCGCTGGCGCAGGTTGACCAGGGCCAGGCCGTGGCCTGCGGTCGCGTCTGCCGTCAGCGCGCAACCGTTGTTGATGACCTTGAGCCGCAACTGCCCGTCGGCCCGTTCGGCTTGCAACAGCACCTGCCCGCCGCTCTCGCTGGGCTCGATACCGTGCTGGATGGCGTTCTCCACCAGCGGCTGCAGCATCAGCGGTGGCAGGGGCAGGTCGTGCAGCTCGGGGTCGACCTCGACGCGGTAGCTCAGCCGCTCGCCCAGCCGCAGTGCCATGATGGCCAGGTAGTGCTCGACGATCTGGCACTCCTGGCCCAGCGTCGAGTCCTCGGCCTGGCGCACCCGCTCCAGCGTGGTCTCCAGCAGGCCGCTGACGGCGTCCAGCAGCGGCAGCGCGCGCTCCGAGCCCTGGCGCACGAAGCTGCGCAGCGTGGCCAGCGTATTGAACAGGAAATGCGGCTCGATCTGCGCCTGCAGCATCTGCAGCTCGGCGCGCAACCGGGCGCGCTCCTGTTCCACGCGCTGCACGGCGCGTTGGCGGCGCAGGCCTTGCAGCAGCGGCAGGCCCAGCAGCAGGGCGCAGAAGCTGAAGTGCAGCCAGGCACGGGTGATGCGGTCATTGCCACTCAGCAGCTCGCGCGTCAGGCCCTGCTCGGCGGACCAACCGGACATCGCGCCCAGCAGCAGGGCCAGGAACAGCAGGCCAGGCAAGGCGCCGTGGTGCTCGGGCCGCATCCGCCGGGCAACCAGGCCGCACAGGCCATCGGTGATGGCGTGGCCCAGCCACAAGCCCAGGGACAGCGCCCAGGCGCCGTGATCGCGCAACCAGGGCGCCGCCAGTGCAAACAGCGCGACGCCGGCCAGCAGCGGGCCGGGCCGTTGCCAGCCCAGCCTTTCCTCTCTCAGGGCCTGGGCCAGCTCGCCGCCCAGCGTGCGCGCGGTGCGGTTCAAGGCGGGGTCAGGTTGCCGGCCTGGCGCGGCAACACCTGGATGGGGCCCTGGCCGGTCGTCGGCGTGCTGGCGGGCACGACGTCCAGCTGGAACTGCGTGGCCTGCAACTGGCCGGTGCCTTCCAGCAGGAAGCCGAAGCTCAGCGTCGTTGCGTCGGCGGGAATGTCCAGTACGACCTGCGCGGTCTGCCAGCCGAAGCTGCCGCGCAGCGGCCGGTCGTTCATGTTGTCGAACGCGGTGCCGGGCCGCTGGCCGCTGTCGGCGCGCATCCACAGGCCGGCCCACGCAGCGATCTGGTCGCCGTGGACCTGGGCGGTCAGGCGCACACGCTTGCCGGCATAGTCGGCGCTGCCGATCTGCTGCATCAGTGTCGAGAAGCCCTCGGTGTCTGGCTTGCACTCGATGTTGAAGACCTTGGCGCTAGGCGCGCCGTTGGCCGGCACCACCGAGCCTTCGCAGGTCTTGGCGCTGCCGGTCTGCAGCCAACCCGAAGGCAGGCCTGTGGGCTTGGCAAGGGCCGTGGCGAGCACGCCCACCCCGATGGCGGCAACGATGGCTGAGGCTTTCATCAATCAATCTCCCGTGACGGACACGAATCGGTCCGCACGCAGACTAGGTGGGTGAGGCCCGACTCGCCGGGCAACGGGGCGAACGGTCGCCGGGCGCGCGGCAAGGCGTCAAAAGTCGACATCAACGGATACCGCTCGTCTGGAAAACATGGAGCGCGGATTGCCGCTGAATTATCGTGGGCGGGTTTTGCAAGACGAGAGCACGATGGATAAACAGGTTGACATGAAGCGGGTGCAGGAGCTGGTGGCCGACCTGCGCGAGCCCAACCAGGCGCATTACTTCGCCGACCTGCTGCTTTGCGCCGCCGTGGGGTGGGTGGCCTTGGTCGTCGCCGTGCTGCCGGGGGCGCCGCTGCTGCGCACGCTCGCCTTCGTCGCGGCGGTGCTGCTGCTCTACCGCACGCTGGCCTTCATCCACGAGATCTTCCACCAGCAGGGCATGAAGGCTTTTCGCCTGACCTGGCATGCGGTCTCCGGCGTGCCGCTGCTCATCCCCTTCATGCTCTATCTGCCCATCCACCAGGGCCACCACAACAAGGCGACCTATGGCACCCGTGAGGACGGCGAGTACGACCAGTTCCAGGGTCGCGCCGGCCTGGCCAGCGCCAAGCTGTTTGCGCTGAACTTCGCGCTGCCGCTGGCGCTGTGGGTGCGCTTCGCCGTCCTGACGCCGTTGGCCGCCGTGCTGCCGCCCATCCGCGAAAAGATGATCCCGGAGTTCGTCCACATGGCCCTGCGTATGCCGTTTCGTGCGCCGGCCATCAAGGAAAGCGCCCGCGCCGAGGCGATGGCGGTCGAGTGGTGGTGCTGCGCCTGGGGCTGGGCGCTGGTGGCCATCGGCGTCTTTGCGGGCTGGGTGTGGGTGGCGGCCTGGGCGCTGCTCGTCGTGCTGATTGCGACGCTGAACACCATCCGCGCGATGGGCGGCACGCATCTCTACGTCGAGGAGCTTGAAGGCCGCGATGCGCGCGGCCAGTTGCTGGACTCGCTGAACGTCGACTCCAACGGCCCGATCTCGGTGCTGCTCTGCCCCGTGGGCCTGCGCTTCCACGCGCTGCACCACGTGGCGCCCTACCTGCCCTATCACGCGCTGCCGACGGCCAACCGCCGGCTGATGGAGCAGCTGCCGGCCGACTCTGAATACCACCAGGTGAGGGTGGGCTCCGTCGCCGAGGGCATCGGCCGACTGCGGCAGGCGACGCGGGCGGTCAGGCCTGCGGCAGGAAAGGTTTGACGACGCCGATCAGGCGCTCCACGTAGGCTTCCTTCTCGCCGACCGGCGCTGCGTAATGCAACGCGCTGCGCGCGGCGTCCAGCCCGGCGCGCGAGGCCATGACCCACGCGGCCAGGTATTGCGAGGCCAGGCAGCCGCCGGCCGTGGCGATGGGGCCGCGGGCATGAAAGGGCTCTTCGACGACGCGCACGCCGGCCTCGACGACCCAGGGCTTGGTGGTCGAGTCGGTGCAGGCGGGCATGTCCGCCAGCAGCCCGAGGCGGGCCATCAGCAGCGTGCCCGAGCACTGGCCGCCGATAAGCTGGCGCACCGGGTCGAGCTGCAGCCGATCCAGCAGCGCGCTGTCGTTGGCGATGGCGCGGGTGTGGATGCCGCTGCCGAACAGCACGACGTCGGCCTCGTTGGCGAACTCCAGCGGCTGCTGGGCCGTGACGACCACGCCGTTCATCGATGTCACCTGCGCGCTCGGGCTGGTGATGGCAGCCGACCAGCCCTGGGCATAGAGCCGGTTGATCAGGCCCAGCGCGATGAAGCTGTCGAGCTCGTTGAAGCCGTCGAATGTGAGGACGGCGACTTTCATCACTCCTCCAGCAGGCTCCGGAGCATCCATGCGGTTTGCTCGTGCACTGTCAGTCGCTGYGTCAGCAGGTCGGCGCTCGGCTCATCACTGGCCTTGTCGACCAGCGGGAACAGCGCGCGCGCCGTGCGGGCGACGGCCTCGTGGCCCTGCATCAGCACCTCGACCATCTTCATGGCCTTGGGCGGCGTGGCGGGCGCGTCGGGCAGGCCGCTGAGCTTGGCGAACTGGGCATAGCTGCCGGGCGCCGGGAAGCCCAGCGAGCGGATGCGCTCGGCGATGGGGTCGACCGCATTCCACAGCTCGGTGTACTGGGCCATGAACATCGCATGCAGGCTGTTGAACATCKGGCCCGTGACGTTCCAGTGGAAGTTGTGCGTCGTCAGGTAGAGCGTGTAGGTCTCGGCCAGCAGCTTGGACAGGCCGGCGGCAACCGCGGCGCGGTCTTTCTCGCTGATGCCGATGCTGATGGACGGGGCGGCGGACTTCTTGGCCATGCGGGGGGGCTCCAAAACGGTACGGGGTGAGCCTAACGGATTCGGCCCACCCCGGGGTCAACGGGGTCGTGACGTCAGCTTGCGGGCCGAGCGCAGGGCCGCTCCCAAGCCGGCCCGCCTTGGGCGATGTGCTTGCGGCTCGATGCGGCGAGCATCGCCGTCCCCGCGGGGGACCGGTCAGCCATGCTCTCGTTCAGCGATGCGGGGCTGGACGAGGGGCTCACTGGATGTCAAATCGGTCCAGTTCCATGACCTTGGTCCAGGCGGCGACAAAGTCCTTGACGAACCTGGCCCTGCCGTCGGCGCTGGCATAGACCTCGGCATAGGCGCGCAGCACGGAGTTGCTGCCGAAGATGAGGTCGGCGCGCGTGCCGGTGTACTTGACGGCGCCGCTCTTGCGGTCGCGGCCTTCGAAGATCTCGGCGCTGGCGTCCGTCGGCTTCCAGACCGTGCCCATGTCGAGCAGCTTGACGAAGAAGTCGTTGCTCAGCGTGCCGGGCTTGTCGGTGAACTGGCCGTGCTTGCTGCCATCGGTATTCGTGCCCAGCACGCGCAGGCCGCCCACCAGCGCGGTCAGCTCGGGCGCGGTCAGCGTCAGCAACTGGGCGCGGTCGATCAGCAGGGCTTCGGTGGATGCGCCCAGATTGCCCTTGCTGTAGTTGCGGAAGCCGTCGGCCAGGGGTTCGAGCACGGCGAAGGATTCGACATCGGTCTGGGCCTGGGTGGCATCAACGCGGCCGGGCGTGAAGGGCACCTCCACCGTCGCACCGGCGGCCTGGGCGGCCTGCTCGATGCCGACGACGCCGGCCAGCACGATGACGTCGGCGAGGGACGCCTTGCCGGAGGCCCGCTGGATCTCCATCAGCTTGGGCAGGGCCTGGATGGCCGGCTTGTTGACGGCCCAATCCGTCTGCGGTGCCAGCGCCAGGCGGGCGCCGTTGGCGCCGCCGCGCTTGTCGCCACCGCGGAAGGTCGAGGCCGAGGCCCAGGCGACGGCGACGAGGTCAGCGACGGACAGGCCCGAGGCGGCGATCCTGGCTTTCAGGTCGGCGATGTCGCCGGGGGTGGGGTGATGGCTGGGCGCGGGCAGCGGGTCCTGCCAGATCAGGTCTTCCTTGGGCACCTCGGGGCCGAGGTAGCGCGCCTTGGGGCCCATGTCGCGGTGGGTCAGCTTGAACCAGGCGCGGGCGAAGGCGTTGGCGAAGGCCTGCGGGTCGTCGCGGAAGCGCTGGGAGATCTTGCCGAACTCGGGGTCGAAGCGCAGCGTCAGGTCGGTCGTCAGCATGGTGGGCTTGTGGAACTTGCCCGGGACGTGAGCGTCGGGGATGTCCTCGGGCGCGTTCTTGGCCACCCATTGCTTGGCGCCGGCCGGCGAGGTGGTGGCCTCCCATTCGAACTTGAACAGGTTGTCGAAGAAGTGGTTGCTCCACTGCGCGGGGGTCTGGGTCCAGGTGACTTCCAGGCCGCTGGAGATGGTGTCCTTGCCATGGCCGCCGCCGAAGCCGCTGGTCCAGCCCAGGCCCTGGGACTCGATGCCGGCACCCTCGGGCTCAAGGCCCTTGTGGTGCTCGGGTGCCGCGCCATGGGCCTTGCCGAAGGTGTGGCCGCCGGCGATCAGCGCGACGGTCTCCTCGTCGTCCATGGCCATGCGGCCGAAGGTGGCGCGGATGTCCTTGGCCGCGGCCAAGTAGTCGCCGCTGGCGTTGGGGCCCTCGGGGTTCACATAGATCAGGCCCATGTGGGTCGCGCCGACGCTGGCGACGAGGTTGCGGTCGCCCTCGAAGCGCTTGTCATCGGCCAGCCACTTGGTCTCGGCGCCCCAGGCCACGTCCATGTCGGGTTCCCAGACGTCCGCGCGGCCACCGGCGAAGCCCAGCGTGCGAAAGCCCATCGACTCCAGCGCCACATTGCCGGCCAGGATGAAGAGGTCGGCCCAGGAGATCGCCTGGCCGTATTTCTGCTTGATGGGCCACAGCAAGCGGCGGCTCTTGTCGATGTTGACGTTGTCGGGCCAGGAGTTCAGCGGCGCGAAGCGCTGCTGGCCGCGCCCGCCGCCGCCGCGGCCGTCGGTGGTGCGGTAGGTGCCGGCCGCGTGCCAGGCCATGCGGATCATCTGCGGGCCGTAGTGGCCGAAGTCGGCCGGCCACCAGTCCTGGCTGTCGGTCATCAGCTTGACGAGGTCGGCCTTGAGCGCCGGGTAGTCGAGCTTGGCGAAGGCCTCGGCGTAGTTGAACCCGTCGCCGAGCGGGTCGGACTTGCTCGAATGCTGGTTCAGCAGGTCGACGCGCAGCTGGTTGGGCCACCAGTCCCGGTTCGTCGTGCCGCTGCCGGCGGCGTGGTGGAAGGGGCACTTGCCTTCGCTCTTGGAGGTCGGGTCGCTCATGTCAGCTCCTGGTGTCTGGGGGGAGACCGAAGCTTAATGATGACTATTGAGTTTTGGATTTGAATAGAACTAATCTACCAATAGCCAAAATCATCATCAAGCGCCGCGCGGGCGGCGCCCGATGTTGCACCGTCTCGCCCTAAACGCCCAGCCGCGCCAGTTCGCTCTCCACCAGCGCCAGCCACACGCGCAGGCGCTGGCGCTCCAGCAGGCCGAGCTTGGCGCCCTCGCCGCTGGACGCGGTTCGGGCCGACCAGAAGCTCGCGTCCGCCGCGTCGATCTTGCGCAGCACGGCGTCCTGCAGATGCTTGAGCGGCATGGTGCGGGCGCCCAGCCCTTCAGCGCGGGCGAGCTGGCCGGAGCGCTCCAGCTGCGAGAAGTCGTCGCCGCGCAGCTGGTTGAGCACCAGCACATAGCGCAGCCGGTCGCCGAAGCGGTCGAGCAGACGGGCCAGCAGGTCCACCGAGTCGCGCCCGGCGTCCATCACATGCCAATAGTGCACAGCCACGCCGGCCTCGGCCGCCAGCTCCAGCACACCGGACTCATCCATCCAGCGCGCCAGCGGCTCGTGCGTCTGCGCGGCCAGGTCCACCAGCACGCGCCGGCCCGGCTCGGCCAGGGCGCTCTCGACGATGGCGTCCAGCGCCGCGAAGTTGTCCACCAGCGCCGGTGAGGCGTAGTCGGCATAAAAGCGCAGCAGCGCGCCGTGGGAGCGGTCGGTGTCGAAGCCGGTGAAGGGGATGCCGCGGTCGATCATGTATTGCGCCAGCAGGCGCGACAGCAGCGACTTGCCGACGCCGCCCTTTTCACCGCCAACGAAATGGATGGCGCCAGCCGTGGTGTCAGCGGGAGGGGTGCTCATGGTGAAGGCGGATGTGAAGATGATGCGCAGTAGAACATTGTGCGGCGCAGCATGGCTGTATCAGGCCGTCACTGCGACAGCCGGGTGACCCCGTCCAGCTGGCAGGCGTAGATGGCATTGCGCAGCGCCGCAATGGCCTCGTAGCGCGTGAAGCTGCGCCGCCAGGCGAGCACGACGCGGCGCGTCGGAATGGGCTCACTGAAGGGCACGAAGCGCAGGTGCCGGCTCGGCTCGCGCGGCACGCTGAGTGCGGGCACGACGGTCACGCCCATGCCCGAGGCGACCATGTGCTTGATCGTCTCCAGCGACGAGCCCTCGAAGCTGCGCCGTATGCCCTCGGCATCGCTGGAGAAGCGCGCGAACTCGGGGCAGACCTCCAACACGTGGTCGCGAAAGCAGTGGCCGGTGCCCAGCAGCAGCATGGTCTCGCGCTTGAGTTCCTCGGCGCTGATGGCCTCGCGCGTGGCCAGCGGGTGCACGGCCGGCAGCGCGACGACAAAGGGCTCGTCATAGAGCTGGGCAGTGGCCAGGCCTGCCTCGGGGAAGGGCTCGGCCATGATGGCGCAGTCCAGTTCGCCGGTGCGCAGCATCTCCAGCAGCTTCACTGTGAAGTTCTCCTGCAGCATCAGCGGCATCTGCGGGTACAGCTCGATGGTGTGCTTGACCAGCTCGGGCAGCAGATAGGGGCCGATGGTGTAGATGATCCCGAGGCGCAGTGCACCGGCCAGGGGGTCCTTGCCGCGCTTGGCGATCTCCTTGATGGCGCCGGCCTGGTCCAGCACCGACTGCGCCTGCCGCACGATCTCGTCACCGAGCAGCGTGACCGACACCTCGTTGCCGCCGCGCTCGAAGATCTTCAGATCCAGCTCTTCTTCCAGCTTCTTGATGGCCACCGACAGCGTCGGCTGCGACACGTGGCAGGCCTCGGCCGCGCGGCCGAAATGCCGCTCGCGGGCGACGGCGACGATGTAGCGCAACTCTGTGAGGGTCATACAGGCCTTGCCCCGGCAGCTGACCGCTCGCCATTGCTCGAAATGCTTGTCACATCAAAACCTCATGTCTTTGTCGGCGCTCACCACTCCGATCCGAAGCGCTGCATGGCCGCTGGTCTGGCGCTTCGAGCCGCTGGGGGTGTTGCTCCGCCTCGTGGGCACAAGCCCACATTCGTCGTCGCGCCTACCCAGCGGCCCGCCTCGCCAGTCCCTCGGCCATGCTCAGCCACCGGAGCAAGGCCCGAACGCTACACTGCGGCCGCCTCGGGGGTGGCCCCAGGGTTTTCACTGAGAGGTGGCCATGATTGATCGCAAGCCCATGACCCTGCCGCGCCTGGCGCAGATGCATGCCAGCGGCGAGAAGATCGCGATGCTGACCTGCTACGACGCGGCCTTCGCCAGCCTGCTCGATGAAGCCGGTGTCGACATCCTGCTGATCGGCGATTCCCTGGGCAATGTGCTGCAGGGCCGCGGCTCCACGGCGCCGGTCAGCCTGGAGGACATGGTCTATCACACCTTCTGCGTGTCACGCGGCCACAAGTGGGCCTGGATCATTGCCGACCTGCCTTTCGACAGCTATCACGTCAGCAAGGAAGAGGCCTGGAAAAGCGCCGCGGCMTTGGTGAAAGCCGGTGCCCATATGGTCAAGCTCGAGGGCGGCGGCTGGACGGCCGAGACCGTGCGCTTCATCAGCGAGCGCGGCATCCCGGTCTGCGCCCACCTCGGCTTCACGCCGCAGACGGTGAACGCTTTAGGCGGCTTCAAGGTCCAGGGCCGCGACGAGGCTGGCGCGGCGCGCATGAAGCGCGAGTCGCGGGAACTGGTGGAGGCGGGCGCAGCCATGCTGCTGTATGAGATGGTGCCGGCTGCGCTGGCCGCCGAGATCACCGCTGAATCCCCCGTGCCCGTCATCGGCATTGGCGCGGGTGTGGGCACTTCGGGCCAGGTGCTGGTGCTGCACGACATGCTCAACATCACGCCGGGCAGGAAGCCGCGCTTCGTCAAGGACTTCATGGCCGGCAAGGACTCCGTGCTGGCCGCCGTGAAGGGCTATGTGGACGAGGTGAAGGCCAAGACCTTTCCGGTGAACGACGTGCACGGTTTTGTTTGACATTGCGGGACTGACCGCAGCCACGCAGTGGCAAGCTCTGTCCCCAACTGATTGAGACTTATGCAAGTCATCCGCACCATCGCTGAGCTTCGCGACGCCCTCGCCATCCACCGCCAGCGCGGCTTCGTGCCGACGATGGGCAATCTGCACGACGGCCATCTGCAGTTGGCGAGGCAGGCGCGCGAGCTGGTCGGCCCGGCGGGCGCCGTCGTCGCCAGCATCTTCGTCAACCGGCTGCAGTTCGCGCCACACGAGGATTTCGACACTTACCCGCGCACGCTGGAGCGCGACTGCGCGCTGCTCGAAGGCGCGGGCTGCGACATCGTTTTCGCGCCGTCGGAGAAGGAGCTCTACCCCGAGCCGCAGGGCTACAAGGTGCAGCCGCCCACCGAGCTGGCCGACATCCTCGAAGGCCATTTCCGCCCCGGCTTCTTCACGGGCGTGTGCACCGTCGTGCACAAGCTCTTCAACATCGTGCAGCCGACGCTGGCCGTGTTCGGCAAGAAGGACTACCAGCAGCTGATGGTGCTGCGCCGCATGACGGCGCAGATGGCCCTGCCCATCGAGATCCATGGTGGCGAGACGCGCCGCAGCCCGGAAGGCCTGGCGCTGTCTTCGCGCAACGGGTACCTGAGCGAGGCCGAGAAGGCCGAGGCGCTGCGCCTGTCGCGAACGCTGAAAGCGCTGATCGCCCGCTGGCACGCCGGAGAGCGCGACTTAGCCGGGATGGAGGCTGAGGCACTGCAGTCGCTGCGCGATGCGGGCTGGGCGCCGGACTATCTGACGCTGCGCCGGCAGCACGATCTTGGGCCCGCGGTGGAAGGTCAGCCGCTGGTTGCGTTAGGAGCTGCGAAACTAGGCAGCACCCGTTTGATCGACAACCTTGAAATCTGAAATGACAAACATTCGACTGCGCCGCCGCCCGCTGCTGGCCCTGACCGCCGCTTCCCTTGCGCTGACCTTGGCCGCCTGCGGTGGTGGTGGTGGCAGCAGTGGTGACCCTGTCACCCCGCCCCCACCCCCGGCGCCGGTCACCCTGACCGTCACCCACAAGGTCAAGATCACGACCTCCATGGGCGACATCGAGCTGGGCCTGGACCACAACCACGCCCCCATCAGCGTGGACAACTTCCTGAAGTATGTGAACGACGGCTTCTACAAGGGCACGGTCTTCCACCGCGTCATCAGGGATTTCGTCATCCAAGGCGGCGGCGTCACGCGCGGGCCGGACGGCCTGCTGGACAAAACGCCGACCTACGCGGCCATCAAGCTGGAAAGCCAGAACGGCCTGTCCAACCTGCGCGGCACGCTGGCCATGGCCCGCACCTCGGTGCCCGACAGCGCCACCAGCCAGTTCTACATCAACACCGTGGACAACACGAGCCTGAACTACGCCAGTACCGCCAACCCTGGCTATGCCGTGTTCGGCCAAGTGACGGCAGGCATGGACATCGTCGACAAGATCCGTGCGGTCAACACCAATATCTCGGACGTGCCACTGGTCGACATCACCATCACCGATGCCAAGGTGATTCCGTAACAAGCTGCGTCCGCTGTCGTCCAGACGGCGGGCCGCTTCGTTAGGCAGGCCCCTTCACCTCGCGGGTGTCCTGCCATGTTCAAACGTCTCGCCGCTCTGTTGCTCGTCACCGCCCTGTCCGCCTGTGGCGGGGGTGTCGAGATCGAAGTGGGCGGCGGAGGCGGAGGTGGAGGCGGCGGCACCCAATACCCGCGCCCCAATCCCAACCCGAATCCGCCCACGCAGTCATGCAGCCCCGCAGGCCTGGCCGCGTCCGCCGCGAGCCAATGGGGCACGGTCTGCATGCTGACCAGCAGCGGCGAGATCGTCGTGGAGCTCTACGACACCTACGCGCCGCTGACGGTGGCCAACTTCTACAAATACGTCTCGGCGGGCTTCTACACGAGCACGCTGATCCACCGCGTCGACCGCGACTTCGTCGTCCAAGGCGGTGGCTACACAAGCGGCATGGTCACCAAGACGCCGCTGTATGCGCCGATCAAGCTGGAAAGCAACAACGACCTGTCCAACCTGCGCGGCACCATCGCCATGGCCCGCCGCAGCGACGCGGACTCGGCGACCAGCCAGTTCTTCTTCAACGTGAAGGACAACACCAGCCTGGATTACCAGAGCGCCGCCAACCCGGGCTATGCCGTCTTCGGCCGCATCATCTCCGGCCTCAACACGCTGGACGCGATCAACATCGTGCCGACCTACACCTACAGCTCGACCGACATCGAGCCGCGCACCGAGGTGCTGGTCTACTGGGCCCAAAGGTTGAAATGAAGCCCCTCGTCCAAGGAGTACCTTGGCCGGTCCCCCGCGGGGACGGCGATGCTTGCCGGATCGACCGGCAAGCACATCGCCCAAGGCGGGCCGGCTAGGGAGCGGCCCGGCGCTCGGCCCGCAAGAAGGCACGACGGCAGGGTAATGGTGGTCCGCCCATCTGGGATGGTCGCCATTCGTCAGCGCGGCTTGCCGTTCGTCATCGGGCCCGGGCAGCCCGGCCTGGACATGGCCAACATGCCTCCATCACAACCTTGATGGAGAAGACGCCATGACCCGCAAGACCTCGTGGATCGGCCTGTTCGGCGCCGCCGTGGGCATCGCCACCGCCCTTTGGGTGAGCAACACCCAGGCCGCGACGACCGAGTTCCGTGACTTGCGCGTGGACCTGGTCGGCCAGGGCCGGCCGGTCGTCATGATCCCTGGCCTGAACAGCGCGGCCAGCACCTGGACGGAGACCTGCGCTGCCCTGCAGCCCGGCGTGCAATGCCACATCGTGCAGCTGCCCGGCTTTGCCGGCGCGCCTGCGGTGGTGACGGACAACTTCCTGGCCGGCATGCGCGACCGCCTGTTGGCCTACCTGGACGACCGCAAGCTCGACCGACCTGTCGTGATGGGCCACAGCCTGGGCGGCGTGCTGGCCCTGCAGATGGCGGCCGAGAAGCCCGGCCGCATCGAGCGCCTCGTCATCGTCGACTCCCTGCCCTTCCTGGCCGGCCTGCGCGGCATGACGCCCGAAGCTGCGCGCGGCATGGCGGCTGGCATGCGCCAGCAGATGCTGGCCGGCTCCAAGGAGCAATGGGAGGCCGGCACCCGCCAGGGCGCGGGCGGCATGAGCCGCAGCCCGGCCAACACCGAGCGCATCGTCGCTTGGGGCCTGGCCAGCGACCGTGCGACAACGGCTCAGGCCATGTCCGAGCTGTGGGGCGACGATCTGCGCCCGCTACTGCCCCGCATCACCGCGCCGACGCTGGTGCTGGGCGCCTGGGCGGCCTACGAGCCCATGGGCTCGACGCTGGAGAGCACGAAGAAGATCTTCGAGGCTCAGTACGCCGGCCTGAACGGTGCCAAGGTGTCCATGAGCCAGCGCGGCTATCACTTCCTCATGTGGGACGATGCCGACTGGCTGGTTGGCGAGGTCAAGGGCTTCCTGGCCGCCGGCAAGTAAATCGAGAGGGCTGAGGGGCATGGACACGCGCAAGCGGATGGCGATGCAGGCGCTGCTGTGGGGCGGCTATGTGGCCATCTCGCTCGCGATGGTGTCGAGCTTCCAGCCGCTCAACGCCTCCTTCGTCTTTGTGATGGCCTGCGTCGGTGGCGGCCTGTGGGCAGCCAGCGAGGGCTTGCGAGCCCTGGCCCTGCGCCGCGCCTGGCTGGACCGTTCGCCACCCGCCCTGCTKCTGCGCCTGGCCCTGTTGCCGCCGCTGTTCGCCCTGGCAGTGCAGGGCGTGCTCTTCGCCATCAACTGGGCCGGGATCTCGCTCGGCCTGCTGCACTTCCCACCCAATGTGCCGCAAGGCTGGCTGGTGCTGCTGAGCTACACGCTCAACACGACCATCATGCTGTGGCTGTGGCTGGCCGTGTGGGTGGGCCTGCAGATGCTGCATCGCTGGCGTGTCGGCGAGATCGCCAAATGGCAGGCCGAGGCCGCGGCGCGCGAGCTGGAACTGCAGGTGCTGCGCGCCCAGATCAACCCCCACTTCCTGTTCAACGCGCTGAACAACCTGCGTGCCCTCATCAACGAGGATCCGGCCCGCGCCCGCGAGATGCTGAGMCGCCTGTCCAACACGCTGCGCCACACCTTGCAGCACAGCGCCAAGGAACGCGTGCCGCTGGCCGACGAGCTGGCCGTCGTGCACGACTACATCGCGCTGGAGCAGCTGCACCATGAAGAGAGGCTGCGTGTGGACTGGCAGGTCGACCCGGCCACGGCGAGCGCCAGCGTGCCGCCGATGCTGCTGCAGCTGCTGGTGGAGAACGCGATCAAGCATGGCATCGCGCGCACGGCCGGCGGCGGTGTCGTGGACATCCGTATCGGGCGCGACGGCGGCAAGCTGAGCATTGCCGTCGACAACCCAGGCCAGTGGAAGCCGGGGTCGACGGACAGCACCGGCCTGGGCCTGGCCAACCTGCGCGAGCGCCTTGCGCGCGCTGGCGGCGACGGCGCGGGCTGCCGCATCGCGGCGGCCGACGGCCGTGTCAACGTCACTGTGGAACTGAACGCATGAGGATCTACATCGTCGAGGACTCGCGCCTGGCCCGCCAGGAGCTGCGCACGTTGCTGGCCGCCATCCCCGATGCCGACATCGTTGGCGAGGCCGCTGAGTTGGCGCCTGCGCGCGAGGCCATCAACACGCTGCAGCCCGAACTGCTGCTGCTCGACGTGGAACTGCCCGGCGCGACCGGCTTCGACCTGCTCGATCAGCTGGAACATGTGCCGCTCGTTGTCTTCACCACGGCGTACGACCAGCATGCGCTGGCCGCTTTCGAGCGCAATGCGCTGGATTACCTGCTCAAGCCCATTGACGCCGGGCGGTTGGAGGCTGCGCTCGCCAAGGCGCGGCTGCGCCTGCGCCCCGTGCCCGCCGCTGCGCCCACGTCGGCGTTGAAGGGCGCCGACGACATGGTCTTCCTGCGCGACGGGGAGCGCTGCTGGTTCGTGCGCCTGGGCGACGTGGCCGGCTTCGAGGCGTGCGGCAACTATGCCCAGGCCTGGTTCGATGGCCAGCGCCCGCTGATCGCGCGCACGCTCACCAGCCTGGAGGAGCGGCTGGACCCGCAGCTCTTCTTCCGCGCCAGCCGCAGCCACCTCATCAACCTGCGCTGGATCCAGGCCATCGCGCCGTCCAGCAGCGACGGCTACCGCGTCACGCTGCGCGACGGCCACCAGGTGGAGGTGTCACGCCGCCAGGCCAGGCTGCTGCGCGAGAAGCTGGAGCTGTAGCCGCTGTCAGCGCGCAGCCTGTCCCAGGCGTTGTGCCGTTCGTCGCATGCCGCGGGCACCTGCGGCGGACATTGGCGACGATCCACTTTCCTCAACACCTGACCCCAGAACTCGAATGAACCGTCTCACAAGCTCCCTCCTCGCCCTGGCTTGCGCCGCCCTGCTCAGCGCCTGCGTCTTCGCACCGCCGGCCGGCTCATCCAACGCGTTTGATGCCGACGCCATGGCCAAGAACACCGAACGCGCCATCGCCGCCTGTGGCGCCGGCAACGTGAAGGAAGTCAACGCGAAGAGCTTCGTCTGTAAGTAAGGCCTCTCACTCTCTCAAGCCTTCAGGAACTCCGCCTTCGTCCCGAGCCAGCGCGCGACCTGACGTCGCGCCGCCTCGGGATGCTCATCCAGCAGCCGGGGTGCCAGCGCTCGCGCCGCAACCAGCAGCGGCGCGTCCTCCTGCAGATCGGCAAAGCGCAACAGCTCAGCGCCGCTCTGGCGCGAGCCCATGAACTCGCCGGGGCCGCGGATGTCCAGATCGCGCCGCGCGATCTCGAAACCGTCGGTCGTCTCCGCCATGGCCTTGAGCCGCGATTTGCCCGTGTCGGACAGCGGCGGGCTGTAGATCAGCACGCACACGCTGGCTTTCGCGCCGCGGCCCACGCGGCCGCGCAGCTGGTGCAGCTGCGCCAGGCCGAAGCGCTCGGCATGCTCGATGACCATCAGGCTGGCGTTGGGCACGTCCACGCCGACCTCGATGACCGTGGTCGCCACCAGCACACTCATCGCTCCGCTGGAGAACTGCGCCATGACGGCCGCCTTCTCGCCCGCGGCCATGCGGCCGTGCAGCAGGCCCACGCTGCAGCCCGGCAGTTCGCCGCTCAGCTCGGCGTGGGTCTCGGTGGCGTTGCGCAGGTCCACCGCCTCGCTCTCCTCCACCAGCGGACAGACCCAGTAGACCTGGGCGCCGTCCGCCACCGCCGTGCGGATCTTGTCGACCACGTCGTGGCGCTTGGACTCGGTGAACAACTTGGTCACGATCGGGCTGCGGCCGGGCGGCAGCTCGTCGATGGTGGACACATCGAGGTCGGCGAAATAGGTCATCGCCAGAGTGCGGGGGATCGGTGTCGCGCTCATCATGAGCAGGTGCGGCTCCAGGTCCATCGCCTTGAGCTTGTTGCGCAAGGCCAGCCGCTGCGCCACGCCAAAGCGATGCTGCTCGTCAATGATGGCCAGGCCCAGCCGGGCGAACTTCACCTTGTCCTCGATGACGGCATGCGTACCGATGACGAGTTGGGCTTCGCCCGAGGCGGCGGCATCGAGCATCTTCTGCCGCGCCTTGCCCTTCACGCTGCCGGTGATCCACGCGACCTTCAGGCCCAGCGGCTCCAGCCACTGCACCAGCTTGCGGAAATGCTGCTCGGCCAGAATCTCGGTGGGCGCCATCAGCGCGCACTGCCAGCCCGCGTCGATGGCCACGGCCGCAGCCAAGGCGGCGACGACGGTCTTGCCCGAGCCGACATCGCCCTGCAGCAGGCGGTGCGTCGGCTGTGGCCGGGCCAGGTCCTGCGCAATCTCCTCGGACACGCGCTGCTGAGCGCCGGTCAGTTGGAAGGGCAGGGCAGCGAGCAGCTTTTCGTGCAGGCCACCAGGGTGGGCGCGCAGGGCCGGCGCCGCCAGCAGTGCACGTTCGCGCTGCGCCTGCAGCTGAGACAACTGCTGGGCCAGCAGCTCCTCGAACTTGAGCCGCTGCCAGGCCGGGTGGCTGTGGTCTTCCAGCGCAGCCAGCGAGGCGCTGGGTGGCGGGTGGTGCAGGTAGTGCAGCGCGTCCTTCAAGCCCGGCAGCCCCTGCGGCACGACGCCGGCCGGCAGCAGCTCGCGCAGGTCGGCGCGCGCCAGGCCCGAACCCACCGCCTTGCGCAGATAGGCCTGGGGCAGCTGGGCCGAGGCCGGGTAGACGGGAGTCAGGGATTGCGCCAGCGGCGTGTCCTCGTCGACGACCTTGACGACGGGGTGCACCATTTCGCGGCCAAAGAAGCCGACGCGCGCCTCGCCACGCACGCGCAGCCGGTTGGCCGCCGACATCTGCTTCTGCTGCGAGGGGTAGAAGTGCAAAAAACGCAGCAGCAGCGTGCCCGAGTCGTCCTTCACGCGCACCAGCAGCTGGCGGCGGCTGCGCAGCTCCACCTGGCAGTCGACGACGACGCCCTCCACCTGCGCCGGCTCGTTCTCGCGCAGCGCGGCAATGGGGATCAGCTGGGTCTCGTCCTCATAGCGCATCGGCAGGTGCAGGGCCAGGTCGATGTCGCGCACGAGGCCGAGCTTTTCCATCGCCTTCTGCGGCGCCGACTTGGGCTTGTCCGAAGGCATGGCGGGCGTGGTCATGGGCGGCATTCTGGCGGCATCGGACGCAGCCGCCGCAGCGCGGCCTGCGCGCTGCGCGCGGGCTGCCAAGTCGTTACCGTTTCGTGGGGCGGACTAACGCTGAGCCTGAGTAACATGGGACGTAGAGGGAGATAAGACATGATTGACGGACTATTCGCCCGGCATCGGCTCGGGTATGGGTGGCTCCTCGCGAGCGCGCTGGTTGCCGGGTGTGGCGGCGGCGGAGGCGCGGGTGAGCCGCCGCCACAGGCGACCGCGCTGCCCGACAGCGTCACGATCACGGCGCCTGCGTCGTCCGAATCGGCTAGCGCCGTCAAGTTCAGCAGCTCTGCGGCGCCGTTGGCGGGCTACAGCTACCGCTGGGACTTCGGCGACGGCGCCCAGAGTTCGGAGGTCGCGCCCAGCCACGGCTATGCCAAGGGTGGCGATTTCGACGTGGTGTTCACGCTCAGCAACGAGGCGGGCCAGAAGCGAGAGGCCAGGTCCACGGTGAGCATCACCAACCTGGCCAATGTGCAGGGCCTGACGTGCTCGGGCGCGTCATCCACCGGCTGGTGCGTGCAGAGCCCACGGCCGGCCGGGGCRCTGGCCGACAGCTTCTTGCTGGATGCCAACCTGGGTTGGGCGGTGACCAGCGCCGGCGACATCTTCAAGACGGCGGATGGTGGCCTCAACTGGGAGACGCAGACGCCGCCAGTCAAGGGCGGCTTCAAGACGGTGACCTTCTTCGACGCCAACGTGGGCTGGGTGCTGGGGGCAAACAGCCTGGCACTGCGCACCGTCGACGGCGGGCGGACCTGGGCGGAGGTTCGTGTCCAGGCGGGCGTGGCCAACCCCGCCGGCAGCTTCCAGGTCGTCTCGGGCAGCACGGCCTACTTCTGGCCCGCCGCGGCGCCCACCGAGGCCTACGTGACCGCCGACGGCGGGACGAGCTGGCGCAAGCTCTCGCCTGCACCGACCCACGTGACCGGCGGCGCGGTCGCTTGGTGGCTGAACGAAGAGTCCGTCGAGCGCACGGCCGATGCCGGTGTGACACGCACGACCGTGCTCGATTTCGCCCGGGCCGGCCTGGCGACCACGCGGGGCCAGACGCGGCTGGTGGTGCATCCCGCCGGTTTGTCCGCCGCCCTGTTCACCCACGAGCGCATCAACGACGCGCAGGGGCAGTTGGTGGAGATCAAGACCACCATCAGCACCACGGTTGACGGCGGCGCCAGCTGGCAGCGTCAGCCGGCGGGCTGCGTCAGTGCAGCGGCATTCGATTGCTTTGGCCTGTCACCGCGCAGCATCTCGGCCGATGGGAAAACCCTCCTGGGTTCCTACGTGAGCACTTTCCGCAGCAACGATGCGGGCAAGACCTGGGCTGCGGTGCCGGAGATTCAGGACATCACCGAGTTCATCGTATTGAAGGACGGCGACACACTGGCCTTCGCCAGGGACGCCAACCCGAGCGTGGTGCATCTCTCGCGGGATGGCGGCAAGAACTTCTCCAGCTTTTCTTCGCCTGCAGGCAAGGGTTTTCAATTCGGCAAGCTGCAGGTCCAGCCTGGGTCCACCAACCTGACGTATGTGCTCAATGGCAACCTGTGGTTCAGCGAGTCGGGAGGAAGCGCCTGGGACCGACGCTTCTGGAGCATCGGCACCTTCGCGGAAGATTTCTACTACTACCTCCAACCTCCCATCGTGGCCATGCGCGACGCCCGGCACGGCTTCGTCATCGACAGCTTCGGCATGGCTCGGGAAACCAGTGATGGCGGCAAGACCCTGAAGTTGGTCAGCCAGGGCGTTCTGCCGGGCGCCCTCAAGATCCAGTTCGTCAACGACAAGTTCGGCTGGTTCTCGAAATACGACGCCGCAACCCAGGTCACGACGCTCTACCGCACGCAGGATGGCGGCCAGACCTGGGTGGTGGCGAGCACGCGACCCGGGTATGCCGTGGACTTCCGCTTCGAGAACGACAAGACCGGCTGGATCCGCATGCCCTTCCCCTACCGCAGCCCGCCCCTGGAGAGCGAGCGCGGCTACACCTTCCAGGTGACCCAGGACGGCGGCCAGACCTGGCAGGCATTGCCGGTGCCCAGCGGTACCTACGACTTGCGGCGGACGGCAAGCGGGGGCTGGGTGGCCAGTGGCGAGCGGGGCTTGCTGGCCACGTCGCAGAACAACGGAACGAGTTGGACGGCGGCGCCCGCGGCCACCRTTGAGACCCTGGCGACGCTGGTGGTCTCGGACCCCGGCACGCTGTGGGCCATGGGCAGCACCGCGCTGCTGAAGTCTCAGGACAGCGGCGCGACCTGGTCCCCGATGGCGTTGCCCTGCGCGCCGGGTGCGGCGAAGGACATCGCCTTTGCCAGCAGCAAGGTGGGCTGGGTGGTGTGCACCGGAGCGATCATGGCCACCACGGATGGCGGCGCGACGTGGCGAGCGCAGCCCTACCCGAACATCCCACGCAGCCCGGCCAAGGTGTTCGTGTTGGACCCGAAGACCGCCTGGGTCAGCGGGGCCTGGAACAGCCTGTTGGCCACGGGCTCGGGCGGGCAGTAAGGCCCCCCTGCGGACGCCTGTTGACGCCCTGCCCCCCGAGGGGGCGGGGTCCACCTTGGGGCGGCCCGGCGGCCGACCCGGCGTGCCGGATTCGTCCCTGCGCGGACTTGCTGGCAACGGGGCGGGGCTGGGTTGGAGCCCCAAACATGGCCGGCATTGTGCGGTGGTAGGAATCACGTCCCGGGCTGACCCCCTATCCGAGCGGGGCGCGCGCGGAACGTCATTCTTTTCCTTCACAATCGCGGCCGAAAAACAGCCCAGATTGAGGGCAGGGAGGAACTGCGATGCAGAAGTTGACGCTGCGCGTGCGCGCATTGGGATTGGGCCTGCTGGCCGCTGCGGCGCTGACCGCTTGTGGTGGAGGCGGCAGTGACAGCCCGCCGCCGCCGCCCGGCCCGACGGCCATTCCCGAGAACCTCGCCATCACCGCGCCGGGCACGGTCGAGTCGGCCACCGCGGTGGCGTTCGGCAATTCCGCCAGTGCGCTCACCGGGCTCAAGTACCAGTGGGACTTTGGCGACGGCGCCTCCAGCACGGAGGCAGCGCCCAGCCACAGTTTCGCCAGCGGCGGCGAATTCGAGGTGGTGCTCAAGGTCACCAACGAAGCCGGCAGCAGCCGCGAAACGCGCACGAAGGTGTCGATCACCAACGTCGCCAACGTGCGCGGGCTGGACTGCACCGGGTCGTCGAATACCGGCTGGTGCTGGCAGAACCCCAGGCCGACCGGCAATCGTGTCAACACGGTGTTCTTCCTGAATGCCACCACCGGTTGGCGCGCTGGCGACAACGGTGAGATCTTCAAGACCACCGACGGTGGTTCAACGTGGGTGCGCCAGAACTCCGGCATCAGCGCCACCATCTAYGGCATCAAGTTCTTCGATGCCAACACAGGCTGGGCCACCGGCGCATTCGGCGCCATGCTTCGCACGACAGACGGCGGCGCCACCTGGAACGTGGCCAAGGCCGGCGACGCCTCGTACGGCTACGACCAGGGCCCCATCACTATCGTGGACGCCAAGGCGGTCTATGTTGGCCGACTCGCCGATGGTACGGGCAGCTATTACGGCACCATCTATGGCAGCCCGGACGGTGGCGTGACGTGGCGTGCCATGAGCACCGTTCCTCATGCGATCACGTCGACCGGCAAGTTCTGGAGCGTACAGAACGGCAATGGCTACAGCGTGCGCGTGTCGAGCAACGGGGGTCAGAACTACTCGCAAGTGCTGGACCTGAAGACGCCTGCAAACAGCTACTACTTCGACACCACCAGCCTGGTAGCCCAAGGCGACCTGCAGGCGGCGGTCTTCACCCGGAGTTCGACCTTCGACTACACCTCGTACACGTACACCAACTTCGAAAACTTCTACACGACGGTGGATGGCGGTGCGACCTGGTCCAAGGTCGAGGTTCGGAACGCGGGCACGACGACCGGCGTTCAACGCCTGCTCGGCATCTCCGCCGATGGCAAGACGCTGACCGCCAGCGGTAACAGCGGCGTGATGCGTAGCGCGGACAGTGGTGCGACCTGGACTCCGTTGGCAGGCCCCGTGAACGGCGCGTACTACTACGGATTCGTGTCGCTTGGCGGAAACGATGTCGCGACAACGACCTCGTCCGACACGTGGCTGAGCGAGGACGCCGGCCAGACGTGGAAGAAGTTGAGCAACCCAGGGCAAAGCTCGTTGAACGTCAACAGCAACAGCCTGCGCCGTGTCKATGCCAACACGCTGCTCGTTACGGACAACTCCGGTGCAACCTACCTGAGCAAGGACAGGGGGCAGAGCTGGGCCCAGGTGGTTGCGGCCTCCGACACCGGCTACGGCCAGCAGGCCGCACTGGCATTTGCCGATGGCAAGAACGGCTTCATGACCGACCCGGTCGGCCGGGCGTTCACGACGAAGGACGGCGGTGCCACCTGGCAGCTCACGAGTACGAACTTCGGCACGGCGCGGGCGGTGCAATTCGTCAGCAAGACCACCGGTTGGCTGGTCGGTGCCGACGGCCGTTTGTACAAGTCGACGGACGCGGGGCAGAACTGGTCGGCCGCACCGATCGCGGCGGGCGTCTACTACAGCGGGCTTTACTTCGTCAACGAGAACCTTGGCTGGTCGCAACGCCTTTATGGCGGCGCGCAAGCCGCATTCACCAAGGATGGCGGCAAGACCTGGACGGAATTGGCGCTACCCAGCGGCGTGGTCTCGTTGCGCTTCGGAGACCAGGCCTGGGTGGCGGTCGGCGGCAACGGCGGCGTCTATGTCTCCACCGACTCCGGAGGCACCTGGAACGCGATGTACACCGGCACGTACAGCCAGCTGAACGCAGTCGCCTTTTCCGATGGCAAGACCGCGTGGGCAGTGGGGGCCGAAGGCACGCTGCTGAAGTCAGAAGACAGTGGCGCGAAATGGACGCTGGTCAAGCTTGCGACCGGCAACACGACGCTGCGCGATATCAGGTTCGCCACCGCCAAAGTCGGCTGGATCGTCGGCGATGCGGGCGTCATCCTGGCCACCCAGGACGGCGGCAAGACCTGGCGCCAACAAGCCAGCGGCACCACGCTCCCGCTCTATACCATTCAGGCGGCTGACTTGAACACGGCCTGGATCACGGGCCAGGGCGGTCTCGTTTTGGCGACGGGGAACGGCGGCAACTGAGTTCCCAGCACCGATTTGATTGGCCACTTCGAGGGCCAATCAAACTCAGATGCAGCCCTTCGTTCGTTTGAAGGTCCGGGGGGCGAGAGCGGGAGATGGCCGCGAACAACGCGTGGCGGTCAGGGACAATCGCTGCCCACTCTCCTGGCCCGGGTCTGTCCGGCCCTCAACTCACGATGCAAGCGCCCGCCGCGCCGGCCTTCACGGTCGCCGACTTCGACTTCGACCTTCCGCCAGAGCTGATCGCCCAGCACCCGGCACCCGAGCGCAGCGGCTCGCGACTGCTCGACGCAACTGGCGCGATGCATGTAGACCGCGTGTTCCGTGAGCTGCCGGGGCTCCTGAACGCGGGCGACTTGCTGGTGTTCAACAACACCCAGGTCATCAAGGCACGCCTTTTCGGCATCAAAGCTACTGGCGGGTCGGTCGAGGCCCTGGTCGAGCGGGTGCTGCCCGGCACGCAGGAAGTCTGGATGCACCTGCGCGCCAGCAAGAGCCCCAAGCCCGGCAGCCGTGTGCGCTTTGCCGACGCGTTCGACGCCGAGGTGCTGGGCCGCTGCGGGCCCGACAACGGCCTCTTCCATCTGCGCTTCGCCGGCGATCCTTTCACGCTGCTGGAGGCGCACGGCCATGTGCCGCTGCCGCCCTACATCGCCCATGCCGACGGCGAAGACGACCTGCGCCGCTACCAGACGGTGTTTGCCAAGGAGCCCGGCGCCGTCGCTGCGCCGACCGCGGCCCTGCATTTCGACGAGGCCCTGCTGGCCCGGCTGGCCGAACGTGGCGTCGCGACCGCGCATGTGACCCTGCACGTGGGGGCCGGCACCTTCCAGCCGGTGCGCGTCGAGCAACTGGCCGACCACAAGATGCACAGCGAATGGTTCGAAGTGCCGCCGGCGACGGTGGATGCCGTCGCCGCTTGCCGCGCGCGAGGCGGCCGGGTGGTTGCCGTCGGCACGACGACGCTGCGTGCCCTCGAATCGGCGGCGCGGGGTGGCCAACTCGAGGCCGGCGCGCGCGAGACCGACATCTTCATCACGCCGGGCTTCGAGTTCCGCGTGGTGGACCGCCTCGTCACCAATTTCCACCTGCCCAAGAGCACGCTGATGATGCTGGTCAGCGCCTTTGCCGGCTACGAGCGCATCAAGGCGCTGTACGCCCATGCGATTGCCGAGCGCTACCGCTTCTTCAGCTATGGCGATGCGATGCTGCTTTCGCGCGCCCAAGCAACGCGACCTTGAGCCGCCTCGTCGACCGCCGCCACGAATGCCGCGCGTGAAGTTACGGGCAGCGCGAAGCGCATGGTCACGCGCGCCTCGTGCCGCGCGTCCACGAGCTGCGCGCCATGCTGCTCGGCCAGCCGCCGGAGCCGGCCTTCCAGCTCATAGGGCAGCTCGCAGCCCAGCTCCACCTGGGCCACGCGCTCGATCTTGTCGGCAGTCAGCAAGGCCTGGGCGATGCAGTCGGTGTAAGCCCGCACCAGCCCGCCGGCGCCGAGCTTGACGCCGCCCCAGTAGCGCACGGCGGTCGCCAGCACGCCGTCCAGGCCCTGGTGGCGCAGCACGTCCAGCATGGGCCGGCCCGCGGTGCCGCCGGGTTCGCCGTCGTCGTTGGCGGCCGAATGCCCGCCGGCGAGCAGGGCCCAGCAGACATGGGCCGCGCCGGGGTGGGCGGCGCGCAGCTCGGCGACCCGGACCAGGGCGGCCGCGCGATCGGCGCACGGCTCGACGCGGCCGAGGAAGCGGCTCTTCTTGATGACGAGTTCGTGTTCGGCAGGTGCCGCGAGGGTCAGGGACATGTGGCGGGGATTGTCCCGTGCTCAGTCACCCGTATAGGCCGCAGCTCGGGCGCCCTTGTCGCCGAGATGGCGACGCAGGATCTCGTGGACCTTGCCCTCGGCCAGCATGGCCTGCAGCGCGCGGCGCAGCCGCTGGCGGTCGTCCTCCGGCATGCTGCGCACCATGGCCAGCGCGACGGCATTGCGCTCGGTGGGTGTGACGTCCACAGGAACGAGTTCGTCCGGGTCGTCGAAGGCGGCCATGGCGATGCCCCAGCCGCTGGGCAGGGCCAGCAGGGCGTCGGCGCGGCCGGCCTTGAGCATGCGAGTGGCGGTCTTGAAGTCGCCGGCCTCAACGAGGCGCCCCTGGTTGCGCATGCGCTGCACCCAGGCGTCGATGGTCGGGCCATGGGCATAGCCGCGCACGTCCAGCAGCCGCAGCTCGGTGTTGGCCTCGAAGGCGGCGATGGTCGGGGTGCGCGCCGCCAGCTCGCGGCGCATCAGCACCTGGTAGCGGCCCTGGGCATAGGGCACCAGTTCGGCGATCTCGCGGCGCTCCGGGCTCACCAGCGCCGACAGCGTCAGCTGCACGCCACCGCGCCGCATCTGGTCCCAGATGCGCACGCGCGACTCGACCACCAGCCGCAACTGGCAGCCCGAACGGCGCGCCAGCTCGTCGAACATGTCCTTGTCGATGCCGGCGGGCCCGGTATGCGGGTCTTCGTAATAGAAGCGGGCATAGGGGTAGAGCGCCGCTGTGTACGGGCCGCAGGCCTGGGCGGYCGCCTGCTCCCCTATCAGGGCGAGTAGCAGGCCTGCAATCAGCGGCTGGAGCGATGCGCGCATCATGGGCCGATGGTGGCGGTTCGGCAGCTTCGCGTCCAGCCCCGGCCGGCTGCGACAATCGCGCCCCCATGCTGAAGTTCGACCTCCTCAAGACCGAAGGCCGCGCCCGCCGCGGCACGCTCACGCTCAACCATGGCGTCGTGCAGACGCCCATCTTCATGCCCGTGGGCACCTACGGCACGGTCAAGGGCGTCACGCCGCGCTCGCTGCAGGAGATGGGTGCGCAGATCATCCTGGGCAACACCTTCCACCTTTGGATGCGGCCGGGCCTGGACGTCGTCACCCAGTTCGGCGGCCTGCACCGCTTCGAGAGCTGGAACAAGCCCATCCTGACCGACTCGGGCGGCTTCCAGGTCTGGAGCCTGGGCGCCATGCGCAAGATCAGCGAGGAGGGCGTCAAGTTCGCCTCGCCCGTCAACGGTGACAAGCTCTTCCTGACCCCCGAGGTCAGCATGCAGATCCAGACCATCCTCAATTCCGACATCGTCATGCAGTTCGACGAATGCACGCCCTACGAGAGCAAGGGCGTGCTGACGACCGAGCGAGAGGCGAAGACCTCGATGGAGCTGAGCCTGCGCTGGGCCAGGCGCTGCATCACCGAGTTCGACCGCCTTGAGAACCCGAACGCCTTGTTCGGCATCGTGCAGGGCGGCATGTTCACCAACCTGCGCGACGCGTCGCTGGCGGGCCTTGCCGAACTGGACCTGCCGGGCTACGCCATCGGCGGCCTGTCAGTCGGCGAGCCCAAGGCCGAGATGCAGCGCATCCTGGAACACACCGGCCACCAGCTGCCGGCGAACAAGCCGCGCTATCTGATGGGCGTGGGCACGCCGGAGGACCTGGTCGAAGGCGTGTCCCAGGGCATCGACATGTTCGACTGCGTGATGCCCACCCGCAATGCGCGCAACGGCCATCTGTTCACGCGCTTTGGCGACCTGCGTCTGCGCAATGCCCGCTACAAGGCCGACGAGAAGCCGGTCGACGAGACCTGCAGCTGCGAATGCTGCAAGGGCTTCAGCCGCGCCTATCTGCACCACCTGGACCGCTGTGGCGAGATGCTAGGCCCGATGCTGACCAGCGTGCACAACCTGCACTACTACCTGAACCTGATGCAGGAGATGCGCGACGCGCTGGATGCGGGCCGCTTTGAGGCCTGGCGGGTGCAGTTCCACGCCGATCGGGCGCGCGGCATCTGAACATGAGCGCCGCAGTGGAACGTCCTGGCGGCGCGGTGGTCTGGCTGACAGGGTTGTCGGGCGCCGGCAAGTCCACGCTGGCCGGTCGGCTTGATCAACGCCTGCGTGCCCATGGCCTGCTCACCTGCTTGCTTGACGGTGACGTTCTGCGCACCGGCCTGAACCGCGACCTCGGTTTCAGCGCCGAAGACCGGGCCGAGAACGTGCGCCGCGTGGGCGAGGTCGCAAGGCTGATGGCCGATGCGGGCCTGATCGTCATCGTGGCCTTGATCTCGCCCTTCCGGCGCGACCGCCAGGCGGTGCGCGAACGCTTCGCACCGGGTGAGTTCTTCGAGGTCTACGTGGACGTGTCGCTGGCCGTTGCCGAGTCGCGCGATCCCAAGGGGCTGTACCGAAAGGCCCGCGCCGGCCTGCTGAAGGATTTCACCGGCATCGATTCGCCCTATGAGCCGCCGGTGTCGCCCGAGCTGCACCTGCAGACCGCCACGCTGTCGCCGGACGAGGCCGCCGCCGTGGCATTCGAGCATCTGCGCGCGGCCGGCGTCATCAGCGGCTAGCGATCGCCTGCGTCACCCTTGCCCGGCGGACAGATCCCCGGTGGGGGTGTCACGCAGCTGGAAAAACCGGGTCGTCCATGGCCTGAAATCGGGCCGGCGCAACGGGCCGCCGGGATTCTGGCACTGCGTCGTCGCCCTGGCATGATCCCCGACCATGTTGAAGTCGATGCTCGCTCCGCTGCGCTGGCTCATCCGCGTCGTCCTGGCCCTGCTCATCCTGTTCGAGGAATGGGGTTGGGAGCCGTTGCGGCGCGTCTTCGCGCTGCTGGCCAAGCTGCCGCTCATCCGCCAGTTCGAGGCCCTGCTCCAGCGCCTGCCGCCGCGCTGGGCTTTCGTCGTGCTGGTGCTGCCCAGCCTGCTGATCCTGCCGATCAAGCTGGCTGCCGTCTGGCTGGTGGCCGAGGGCCACGTCATGCTGGGCGTGGGCATCGTCGTTGCGGCCAAACTGCTGGGCACGGCGCTGCTGGCATGGTTGTTCCAGCYCATCCAGCCGGCGCTGATGCAGCTGCCGTGGTTCGCCCGCTTCTACACCCGCTGGACGGCCTGGAAGACGGAGCTGCTGGCCTGGGTGCGGGCCAGCTCGGCCTGGCGTACCGCGCGGGCGATCAAGCTAAGGGTGAAGCGGTTGTTCAGGCGCGCACGAGTGGAACCGCCTTCGGCTTGAAGTGCAGGCGCTGCTCGCGCTGCGCATCGATCTCGGCGCGGATGTGAGCCAGCTCGGTCTGGCGCTCGTCGCGATAGAACAGGTTGTAGGCCTCGAAGGGCACCATGCGGCCGTCCGGCCTGGCGATGTGGATGCAGCTCTTCTTCAGCGCGCGGATGTCCAGCGACTGGGCGTCCATGAACTGAACGATGAGCACGCGGAAGACGTCGCGATAGCTGAGCTGGGGCGCGTCGATCTTGGGCAGGCAGCACAGCAGCTCGGACAGGCAGTTGGACTGGCTCTCGGGCGAGTGGTTGGTCGAGAACAGCTTGAAGACCGAGGCCTTCAGCGCCGGGTCGCCCTCGAAGACGATGGTGCTGCGGTCGCCGGACAGCAGCGTGGCGGCGTCGAGGAAGCGGGTCAGGGGCACCAGGCCGTTCGGGCCGCGCAAGGCGTAGGCCATCGCCAGCGTGTCGGGGTTGCAGGGCACCGGCAGCACGTCGGCCAGCGTGAACACACCGCTCTGCTCGGCGATGCGGCGGCGCAGCTCGCTGACGGTGAGGCGGTGCTTCGCGGCGTCGTAGGCCTCGACGCGGCCGGCGTTCTGGATGGGCTGCAGCGTCACGCCGCGTACGCAGGCATAGCTCTGGCCGTGGCGGATCACGTCGCCGATCTCGTCGTCGTTCACACCGCGCTTGACGGTCATGACCAGCGTGGTCGAGATGCCCAGCGCGTCCAGCCTGGCCAGCGCAGCGTCATGCGGCCCGCGCAGGTCGGCGCCACGCAGGTCCATCAGCGCCTCGCGCCGCAGCGAGTCGAACTGCAGATAGACCTCCAGCCCCGGTGCATAGCCGGCCAGCCGCTCGGCAAAGGCTTCGTCCTGGGCGATGCGCAGACCGTTGGTGTTGACCATCAGGTGCTTGATGGGCCGGGCCTTGGCAGCGTCGAGGATGTCGAAGAATTGCGGGTGCAGCGTCGGCTCGCCACCCGAGATCTGCACGACGTCGGCCTCGCCCTCGCTGGCCACGACGGCGTCCAGCATCGCGATGACTTCCTCCATCGTGCGGTGGCTGAGCCGCTCGGGGCCTGAGCCCGCATAGCAGGTCGGGCAGCGCAGATTGCAGTGGTCGCTGATCTCGATGAGGGACAGGCAGCTGTGCTGCATGTGGTCGGGGCACAGGCCGCAGTCATAGGGGCAGCCGTACTTCATCGGCGTCGCGAATCTCTGCGGCATCTCTGGTGGCTTGACGAACACCTCGCGGCACTGCCGGTAGTAGGCCGCGTCGTCGCTGACCAGCACGCGCTCGGTGCCGTGCGCGGGGCACCACTTGTCCATGTAGACGTGATCGTCCTTGATGACGATCTTGGCTTCGACAGGGCGCAGGCAGGTCGTGCAGACGGACTGCGTCGTGTCGTAGAACAGGTAGGGACGGACTTTGCGGGTCATGGCGTGGCGAGCAAGGGCGGCCGGCGCCAGGCGCGCAGCACGATGGGGGTGTAGACGGCGAGCGCGATGAGGCAGGTCCATTGGATGCCGGACAGGCCGAGCGGATAAGGGACCGGCACGGGCTTGAGGAATTCGACTGCGAAGCGCCACAGCAGGTAGGCGCTCAGGAAGAGCTTGAAGGCCAGGCCGGGTGTGGTGAAGCGCGCGCGGCTCAGCGTGATGCCGAGGACCAGCACGACGGCGATCTCGTAGAGCTGGGTTGGGTGCCGCGGGATGCCGTCGCCGAAGTCCACGCCCCAGAGCAACGCCGTCGGCAGCCCGTAGGTGTCGTCATGCAGGCCGGCGAGGAAGCAGCCGATGCGACCAATGGCGAGGCCGACGGCGATGGGAAGCACCATGGCGTCGCCGGTGCTGCGGGTTTGGCCGGTCAGCTTCTTGGCGATCTCCACGCCAAGAAGCCCGCCCAGCAGGCCGCCGACGATGCTTTGGCCAGGCGCGAGGGCCTGGCCCTGCCAGATGGCCAGCGCCACGTCCGGCCGCTCGATGAGGAAGACGAGCTTGTTGCCCAGAGCCGCGCCGATCAACAGGCCGACGAGCACGCCAAAGTTGCCTGGTGCCAGCGCGCCGCCGGTGGGCTGGCGCCGCAGCGTGGCGCGCCACATCGCCGCGCCGATGGCCATGCCCGCGTAGGCAAAAGCGCTGTGAACCCAGGCGGCTGTGGTGGCGTCGGCGATCAAGGCTGGCGCTTGAACTGCCGCCATAGCGCCCGCCCGCACCACCAGGTCAGGCCGCCGCCGATCAGCAGGCTGGGCACCGCGATGACGAGTATGGCGCCCGCATAGTTCTCAGCCCTGTTGGAGAACATGTCGGGCAGCGACATCAGCGTGAAGGCCGCGCCACACAGGCCTGCTGCGCCAAAGCCCAGCGTGGCCACGATCAGCACGAGGATGAGCGATGCCCGTCCGACGGGGTTGACGTCCTCGCTCATGACGCTGCTCCGGCCAGCAGCGCCTGTACGCGGGTGCGCAGGCCATCAGGCGACACGGTGGCCATCGGCATCGGCCGGTCCACTGTCAGGCTGACCGGGCTCCACACCCCGCGCCGCATCGGCTTGACCATCGCCTTGCCGCCCTCGACGCGCGAGAAATAGCTGCCCCACAGATTGCCCAGCGCCATCGGGATGACGGGCACCTCGGGCATGCCTTCGATGAGCTTCATGACGCCGCCCTTGAAAGGCTGCAGCTCGCCGTCGCGCGTGATGCCGCCCTCGGGGAAGATGCAGACCATCTCGCCATCGGCCAGCACGGCCCGGGCGGCCGCGAAGGCGGCTTCATAGGTGGCCGGGTCGGTCTTCTGCGGCGCGATCGGAATGGCCTTGGCGAGCTTGAACATCCAGCCGAGCACGGGGATGCGGAAGATCTGCGCGTCCATCAGGAAGCGGATGGGCCGAGGGCTGGCGGCCATCAGCAGCACGGCGTCGACAAAGCTGACGTGGTTGCAGACCAGCACGGCCGGGCCGGTGGTCGGGATGCGCTCGTCGTTGACGACGCGAAAGCGATAGACGATGCGCGTCAGCACGAAGGCAGCGAAGCGCAGCAGGTACTCCGGCACGATGAGGAAGATGTAGAACGCGACGACCGCGTTGGCGATGCCGACCGCCAGGAAGATCTGCGGGATGGTCAGGCCCGCGCCCAGCATGGCGCCGGCGATGACCGAGCTGGCGATCATGAAGACCGCGTTCAGGATGTTGTTGGCCGCGATGATGCGGGCACGGTGGCTGGGCTGGGCGCGCAGCTGGATCAGCGCATACATGGGCACGCTGTACAGGCCGGCGAACAGCGCCAGCAGCGTCAGGTCGGCCAGCACGCGCCAGTGCGCCGTGACGGCCAGGAAGGCACTGACGCTGTAGGGCTCGCTGGCGGGCAGGCCGCTCGCGGCGAAATAGAGGTCGATGGCGAACACGCTCATGCCGATGGCGCCGAGCGGCACGAGGCCGATCTCGACATGGCGCTTGGACAGCATTTCGCACATCAGCGAGCCGATGCCGATGCCGATGGAGAACACCGCCAGCAGCAGCGACGCCACCTGCGGGCTGCCATGCAGCACTTCCTTCGCGAACGCGGGAAAGTTGCTCAGGAACACGGCGCCGAAGAACCACATCCACGAAATGCCCAGCAGCGAGCGGAACACCGCCAGGCCTTCGTGTGCGATCTTCAGATTGCGCCAAGTCTCGGTGAAGGGGTTCCAGTTGATGACGAGGTCGGGGTCGGTCGACGGGCTGGCGGGAATGGCTTGCGCGGTGACCCGGCCGGCCACGGCCAGCGCCAGGCAGGCCCAGGCCACGTGCTGGGGACCGACGACCGGTGTATCGACCAGGATGCCGCCAAGCAGCTGCCCCAGCAGGATGGCGACGAAGGTGCCCATCTCCACCATGCCATTGCCGCCGGTCAGCTCGCGCTCGCTGAGCTGCTGCGGCATGTAGGCGTACTTGACCGGACCGAACAGCGTCGAGTGCAGGCCCATCAGGAAGACGCATCCCAGCAGCGCCGGCACATTGGCCGCGTAGAAGCCCCAGGCCGCGATCACCATGATGGCGATCTCCAGGCTCTTGACGAGCTGCATCAGCCTGGCCTTGTCGTGCTTGTCGGCCAGCTGGCCGCTGGTGGCCGAGAACAGCACATAGGGCAGGATGAACAGCGCCCCGATGACCAGGCCCGCCATCTTGGACGGCAGCCAGTCCAGCTGCAGCTGGTAGGTGATCATCAGCGTGAACGCGAACTTGAAGACGTTGTCGTTCGCGGCGCCGAGGAACTGCGTCCAGAAGAAGGGCGCGAAGCGGCGCTGGCCCAGCAGCGCAAATTGATTCGGATGCGAATGAGGATCAGACATGCGTTGTTCCGGAGAGGGGGATGGGCCGAGTCATGGTGCACCACCCAGTGACTGCCGTGGATCCGGCTTTGCCGGTCCACTGGCGGTGCCCTCTTGAGGGGGCCGGCGAAGCCGGTAGGGGGTGGGCTATTCCGTCATTGCTGGACGAGTTGGGGTGATTGGGACAGGCCGGCGCGCTGCATCCACGTGAACATCGAATCCACGGTGACGGTGTCGATATGGCTGCTGAAACGACGCGCGCTCGGATGATCGTCGAAAGCGATGTTGGCCTGGGTCATGCGGCCGCCCAGGCGGGTCAGTGTGGACAGGTGCAGGTCGGTAGGCTGGTAGCCCTGGGACTTCAGCCAGGCCTGGGCGTCGCGTCGATTGGAGATGCCGGAGCCGGCGCTGCCTGCCAGGGTCTCCAGCACCCACTGGTTGCTCTGCTGGTAGGTGGTGCCGAAGGCATAGGCCACCATGCTGTAGCGGCGCTCGTTGAAACGCGCCACACGGCTGTTGTCCGTCAGCACGGGGAGCAAGGCCTGCTGCAACTCAGGCTTGAGCACGGCAAAGGCGGCCTGGTAGCGGTGCGGGTTGTCGAGGAAGAACTCACCGAGACCCTGGCGATACAGCGCCGCATGGTCGGTGCCGCAGTTGTTGAGCTTGTGCATGACGCGCCAGACGGCCGGCTGCTGCGTCGTGTCCTTGTACACAAAGCCCAGGTGGGACCATTGCAGGCCGTATTTGGAGAGGTCCTGCCCCGCGCGGGCAAGGACGACGACCTGGGCGCCGCTGGCATCGAGCTGGCGGGCCGTGGCCTGGGCGAGGTTGAGCCCCTGCTCGATCTGGCGCGCCGTTGGCTGCTTCTCCTCGCAAGGCCGGCCGGCGTGGGCGGCGGTTGCGACAGCCAGTGCGCCGGCCAGGGCGAGGGCCTGCCTCAACGGCTCACCTGCTCGTTGTAGAGCAGGGCCTTGCCGATCTCATTGGGGATGAAGGCGATGACCTCGCCGGCGGCGGACAGCAGGGTGCCCGCGCCGATGACGGAGACGACGACGGCCGCACCGGTGGACACGACGACGCCCTCGGCCAGCTTGCCGGTGGCCTTGATGCTGATGCGGGCGCCGTCGGAGGCGCGCTCCAGGACCCAGACCGTCGCGCTGCCGACGACCTCGACGGACACCACCACCAACGTCACGCCGGCCGACAGGATGCCGGCGGGGATGGCGCTGAGTGCGACGCCGCCGGCGCTGACCGCGCCGACCGACAGCACGACGGGCGCCAGGGACAGCACCGCGCTGGCCTCGGACGGGCTGTTGTGGGCCTGGGCGGGCAGGGCCAGGGCGAGTGACAGGCTGGAGAGGGCGAGCAGGCGCTTCATCAAAGGCTCCTTGGGTTATTGGGCTGCGGCGTCAGCCTGCGCAGCCGCTTCACGGCGGCCCTGCATGCGGGCTTCGAGCATGTCGGCATCGTGGGCGTCGCGCAGCATCTTGGCGAGCGTGAAGACGTTGGAGATCAGGTAGAGCCAGCAGACGCCGAGGTAGGCTTTCCAGACGGGCTGGATCTCCATGCGCCACAGGCCCCAGCCGGTGAGGCCCATGGCGAGCGCGAAGCCGCACCAGACAACGAGGCGCCACATCGGCGTGTCGACCTGGCGGTCCTGGTTGTCGCGGATGAACTTGGCCAGCGCAAAGGCGGTGGAAAGGCAGAACACATAGCCCATGACCATGAAGGCGCGGTCCAGATCCTGCCCCGGCAGCCAGGCCAGCCCCGAGCCGCACAGCGTGACGCTGAGGCCGAAGGAGATCCAGACTTGCAGGCGCCAGGCGTTGGTGTCGCGGCGGATGAAAGGGGTTTGAGCCATGCGGGTGTCTTCTTGTGAACGAATGTTGCGATGGCCGCGATCTTGCGTGAAGCCGGGGTGRCTGGCCTCGGGAATAGTTCCAAGGCGCGTGGCAAGCGCCGCAAAGTAGCGCTTCATGACACTGCCCGACGGTCGAGGGGGACCCGTGTCGCGCAGGCGCCGAGCCGCCGGTGTCGTCATGCGCTACCGTCTCGCCTCATGTCGAGCACGCAATCGCTGGTGGCCCTCATCAAGGCCGAGCTGAAGACGCAGGGCCTGAGCTATGCCGAGCTGGCCTTGGCCCTGGACCTGTCGGAGTCCAGCGTGAAGCGCATGCTCGCGCCGGGCGGCGAGATGCCACTGTCGCGTGTGGACGAGATCTGCCGCGTGCTGAAGCTGGAGTTCGCCGAGCTGGCCGCGCGCCTGGGGCAACAGGCGCCGGCTTTGCGCGAGCTGACACTGGAGCAGGAGGGTGCCGTCGTGGCCTCGCCCGTGCTGCTGCTTGTTGCCATCTGCTGCCTGAGTCACTGGGCCATCGAGGACGTGCTGTCGCGCTATCGCATTGCCGAATCCGACGCCGTTGCGGCCCTGACCCAGCTCGACCGTCTCGGCGTCATCGAACTGCGCCCGCACAACCGCTACAAGCTCAAGGTGGCCAAGACGCTGCGCTGGCGGCCGCAGGGGCCGGTCATGCAGTTCTTCCGCGAGCGGGTGATGGCCGATTTCTTCGCCGGCGGCTTCGATGGCGAAGGCGAGCTGCTGACGCTGGTGCATGGCGAGTTCGGCGCCGGCCATGCGCGCGAG
Source organism: Roseateles sp. P5_E11 (assembly GCF_054049355.1). Taxonomy (NCBI): domain Bacteria; kingdom Pseudomonadati; phylum Pseudomonadota; class Betaproteobacteria; order Burkholderiales; family Sphaerotilaceae; genus Roseateles; species Roseateles sp. P5_E11. The sequence continues at coordinate 34,260 of NZ_JBFUMO010000005.1, forward strand.
CTGGCCGAACGGCTGCAGCGCACGGCCGATGACTTCGCCCGACAGCATCTGCTGGACCAGAAGCTGCCGTCCTCTGAGAAGCGGCCCTACAGCGTGGTCATTGGCCTGAGGTCATGGATCTTCGAGGCGTTCCGCGACTTGGAGCGGCCGGGCCTGGGCCAGCGCCGCGCCGGTCGTGCTGGATAGGCAAACGACCGAATCAGGCTCCCGGATAAGGCTCGGCGAGGCCGGCCTTGCGCGCGGCCTGGCCTGTTTTGGCTAGGGTTTCCGACGCATGTTCGCAAGCATTGCCCCCCGGCGGTGCGTCCATCGGCAATGGCCTCCGCAAGTTTGACGAGTTCAACAGACGCTCCGAACCGTACAACGTCGTCCGGGCAAGGACAGTCTGCGCCCACCTTTGCGGGAGAAGCTCATGACAGGCATTGACCAATGGCAAGGCGCCCAGACTCCGTCGGACGCCACACGACGACCGGCGCAATCGCACAGGCCCGCAGGCCCCGGCGGCAGACCTGCGTCGCGCGGGTGGTACCTGGCGATCGGGCTCAATGCCGTCGATCCGGCGCAGTACGGTGGTTGGGCCGGCCCGCTGATTGCCTGCGAGGCTGATGCACGGGACATGGCGGCCATCGCGACCGGCGTCGGCTGCACGGGCACCTTGCTGCTGACGCAGGAGGCGACGTCTGCGCGTGTACTCGCGGAACTTGCGGACGCGGCGCAGCAATTGCGCCCGGGCGACCTGTTCATTCTGAGCTACTCGGGCCACGGCGGGCAGCTCGGGGACGCGAACGACGAGGAGGCCGATGCCCTGGATGAAACATGGTGCCTCTTTGATCGCATGCTGATCGATGACGAGCTGTATGCGATGTGGGCCCGCTTCGCGCCTGGCGTGCGCATCGTGGTGCTGTCCGACAGCTGCCATAGCGGCACGGTCGCGAGGATGGCGCGCTATGAATTCGTCGCGCAGGCAGTGGGCATGATGGCGGTGACGAATCCTCGCCAGGCCGGGCTGAGCCCGCCTGCTGGTGCGATCAAGGCGATCCCGTTCGAAAGGGCATGGCCTGTCTACCAGGAGCGAAAAAACTTCTATGACTCGCTGCAGTATCTCTGCGGCCCCGCTGACAAGGCCAACATCGGCGCCAGCGTGATTCTGATCTCGGGCTGCCAGGACAACCAGTTGTCAATGGACGGCATGGACAACGGCCTGTTCACCGGCACGCTCAAGCGCGTTTGGGCAGATGGCCAGTACGGGCGGGACTACGAGTCTTTCTGCAGGGACATCATCAGGCTCATGCCGCCCAGCCAGACGCCTAACTACTACGTGGTCGGTGCGGCCAACGCAGGCTTCGAAGCGCAACGCCCCTTCAGCGTCTGACGCACGGCTCTGCTGCATTTACCGTGCGGCGACTCTGGAGCGTTTGATGGGGCTCAAGCCTTACCAGAACTCCCAACGCCCGGTCCAAATGACCCAGAGGCCCAGCAGCCCATTCGTCACCGCGTGCGCGATGACGGCGCTCCACAGCTTGCCGTTCCTGCGGTAGAGCAAGGCGTAGGCGAGGCCAGCGACGACGGCGGCCAGCCACAGCGTGTGGGCCAGCGTGAAGACGAAGGTGGACAGCACGACGGCACGCGCACCGACTGTCTGCGGGTTGACCCGCTCGAAGCCAGGATGCTGCACCCAGCGCATCAGGAAGCTGCGCCAGAACAGCTCCTCCATGACCGGCACAACCAGGGCTGCGCCGGCCAGGCGCAGCACGATCAGTGGCCAGATCAGCTGGCCGTTGGCATCCAGCGGCACAAAGCTGGCCGTGGCTGAGCCGAGCTGCATCCACGGCGCATCCAGCTGCACCCAGATCGCGAAGACGGCGATGCCGACAACCACGGCCCAGCCGGTCTCGCGCGCGTCGGGCAGGTTTTGCCGCACCAGCTCGCCATAGCCGCGCCAGTACCAGGCCAGCAGGCCGCCGACGATGACAGTCTGGGCGCCATAGATCCAACGTCCATCCAGGCCGATTTCGGCGGGCAGGTAGCCACGCAGCGCCAGCAGCGCCATGAAGACGAAGAAGGGAATGCAACGGGCGAGGGCGGCGGGGCTGAGCGTGGGCGTGTCGGCAGGCATGTCGGCCATCAGCTTAGCCCGAGGCCGTGACGACTCAGGGCGCTGGGCCCCCCCAAGCCTCAGGGGTGGGCACCGGAACTAGGGGCTAAGAAGGCCATCCTTGAAGGCGACGAAGACGCCATTGGTCCAGCCGAAGCCGTCCTGGGTCTCGTACTCGCCGCCGCCGCCGGGCTTGTCCTGGGCGACGTCGTATTTCTCCAGCAGCCGGCCGGTGGCGAGGTAGACGCGGTGCACGCTGGCGCACCAGCGCTCGGCGATGTCGCGGGCCAACGCCGCATGGCCGTAGCGCAGCAGGCCCTGGGCTGCCATCCATTGCAGCGGCGCCCAGCCGTTGGGGGCATCCCACTGCTGGCCAGTCGTGAGGGCCGTCGTCAACAGGCCATTGGCGCCGAGCAGGTGGCGCTGCACCTGGGCGGCCATCGCGTCGGCCTGCGGCTGGGTGGCCATGCCGAGGTACAGGGGCACGAGGGCGGCGGCCGTCAGCGGGCGCGGGTCGGTGGCCTGCCGCCAGTTCAGGTCGGCATAGTGACCCGTTGGGCCAGCATCGGCGCGCCAGAAGCGCGTCTGCAGCAGCTGGCGGCGGGCGGCCATGCGGGCCTCGAAGGCCTGGGCCGTGGCGGTGTCGCCGCTGCGCGCAGCACCCAGGGCGATCGCGCTCTCCAAGCCGGCCAGCAGCGCGTTCAGATCGACGGGTGCCAGCGCTGTCGTCTCGATCGTCGCGATGTCGGCGGGATCGGCGCACCAGCGGCCGGAGAAGTCCCAGCCGCTCTCGGCGCCGGCGCGCAGGTCGCGCCAGACGTCTGTCGGCGTGCGGCCGGTCGCGGCCTCGGCCGTCAGCACGTCCTCGCGCCAGCTCTCCTCGCGCGGCGTGCAGCGGTCGTCCCAATAGCGGTTGAGCAAGGCGCCGTCGGCGGTGCGGGCTACGCGGCGATGGGCCTGGCCGGGTGCCAGCGTGGCCTCGCCGGCCATCCAGAAGCCGTGTTCTGTTTTCAACGCGTCCAGATGGGCCGCGAAGCCGGCGGCCGGGTCGTCGGCGTGCAGCAGCTCGACCATCCTGAAGAAGAACGGTGGCTGCGAGCGGCTCAGCATGTAGCTGCGGCTGCTGTTGGGAATGAAGCCGTAGGTCGCTATCAGGTGGGCGAAGTTGGCCAGCATGGCCTCGGCCAGGTCGCACCGGCCGTCGGCCACCAGGCCCAGCATCGTGAAGTAGCTGTCCCAGTAATAGAGCTCGCGAAAGCGCCCGCCTGGCACGACATAGGGCTTGGGCAGCGCGAGCAGGCTTTCGCCGTCTTCGGCCTGGCGGTGCTCGCGCACCAGCAGCGGCCACAGCGCGCGGATGTGTTCGCGCACACCCAGGCGCGGGCCAACGGCGGTGTCATGGCCGGGCAGCACGAAATGGCCGTGGACGAAGTCGGTGAGCGAGAAGCCCGGCAGGCGACGCTCGACCTCGAAGCGCGCACGGACCATGGCGGGCGGGGTCTTGGGCCGGGCGTCGACAAAGCTCTTGCCGTCGCCGAAGACGCGCGTCATCTGCACGGCGACGAAAAGCTCGCCGTAGAGCTCGTGCGGGGTGGCTGCGCTGCTATGCGCGGTGGCGTGAGCGGGCGCGGCGGCCAAGAGGTCGCCGGGGCGCTGGGAGGAGGAAGTCATGACGCGAGATGCCGGCGCAGCCGGGCGAGCGAGATGGCCAGGGCCGTGACGGGCACGAGCAGCAGGCCGAAGGCGGTGGTGCCGTCGAAGGCAACGAAGAGGCGGCCGGTGACGAAGCTGCCCAGCGTGCCGCCCAAGGCCGAAAAGACGACGATGAGGCCGGTCATGGCCGCATGCTGGCGCTGCGGCAGAGCGCTCAGCATGGCCGAGTTGATGGCGGGGTAGATGGGTGCCAGCAGCAGGCCGGTCAGCGGCAGCAGATAGGCCGCGGGCGGGGCGTTCAGCCAGCCAGCATCGGCGCCCAGCGGTGCGACGTTCAGAGACAGCGGCAGCGTGATGAGGATCAGCGCTGCGATGCCGACCAGGCAGGCGATGACGACGGCAAACCAGCCCAGCCGCCCGATGACGGCGGCGCTGGTCAGGCGGCCCAGCGCCGTCGTCGCCGGCATGATGACCGCGAGGCCCACGCTCATCGCCGTGGGCAGGTGCAGCACCTCGTTGTTGAAGCTGGGCAGCCAGGTCGAGATGCCCTGCTCGATCAGCACGTAGAGGAAGGCCGACAGCAGGAAGACGACAACCAGGGCCATCTTCAGCAGCGGCGCCATCGCCAGCAGGTCTTCGCGCACGCTGGTGTTCGGGGACTGGATCGGACCTTCGTCGAGCGGACTGGTGAGCAGCAGCACGAAGGCACCGGCAGCCAACGCGGCCAGCAGCGGATAGACCTGCAGCCAACCTCGCCCCTCGGCATGCGCGGCCTGGCTGAACAGCAGATAGCCGCCCAGCACGCCGACCATGAACAGGCCTTCGAGCAGGTTGGTGAAGCGCGCATGGCCGGCGCGGTCGTGCGTGACCAGGCCGATCATGGAATAGGCCGAGACCTTGACGAGGGCGAAGCCCGCGCCGAGCGTGCAGAACAGCAGCTTGATCGCCCAGAAGGCCGACAGCACCGGCATCGCCAGGCAGGCCGCGCCGACGGCCGCGAGGGCCAGCAGCATCGACCGCTTCAGACCCAGGCGCGGCAGCAGCGAGGCGACCAGGAAGGAGGTGAGCGCAATCGGCAGATCCTTCCACGCGTCCAGCAGCGCGGCCTCGGCGCGCGGCACGCCGAGGGTCTGCACGACCAGCAGGTTGACCGCACCGACGCTGTTCAGCAGGGCGCCGAACAGCATGTAGGTCAGGATGATGGCAAGCCTGATGCGCAGGCCGCCGCTCGACAGGGGCACCGCCGGGAGGGTTGTGGGTTGTGTCATGTCGAGTGGGGCTTGAAGTTCAGGCGTCGCCATCTTGGCGCCTCCTCAGAACTGGAAGCCGACGCTCAGCTCGTAGGCCCGGCCGAATAGCGGCCGCGCCAGGAACACGCCGTCCTGGCCCGCACCCTGGCCCGGCACGCGGAAGTTGCCTTCTGTCAGGCCGACCTTGTTGGTCAGGTTGGTGCCGGTCAGGCGCACCTCCAGGCCGTTGTCCATCGAGAACACGGCGCCCGCGTCGATGGTCCGGTAGGCCGGCAGCTTGAGCGTGTTGGTCTGGTCCGCAAAGCGCTCGCCGACGTGGCTGAAGGTGGCAAACGTGCGCAGCTGGCCGAAGCCGGTCTGCGTCTGCCAGCTCGGCGTCAGGCGAGCCTGGAACTTGGGCGCGCGCTCCACGCGGTTGCCGGTGAACTGCTGGAAGTCCTTGTACTTGGCGTCCTGGAAATTGCCGGTCGCGGCGATCTCGAAGCCATAGCCAGGCCGCAGGGCCAGCTCGAACTCGACGCCCGTGGCCTTGCTGTTGGGGCGCAGCACGACATTGCCGGCGTTGGTGAACTGCTGGGTCTGCGAGTTGGTCAGCTTGTTGGCGTAGGCCGTCAGGAAGGCGCTGTAGAGCTTGGTGGCGGTCTTCAGGCCGATCTCGTACTGGGTGATGTCCTCGACCGAATCCTTGGTCTCGTTGGCGCCGCGGCCGCGCAGCACGTCGAAGTCGGGCAGGCGGTGGCCCTTGTTGACGCGCACGAAGGCGCTGAACTCGCGGCTGAAGGCGTAGTTGGCACCGCCGGTGAACGACGAACGGCTGAGCTTGCTGTCGATCAGCGTGTTCGTGCCGTTGAAGTACGAGAGGTTGTTGTTGTAGATCGTCGTCGGGTCGGCATCGAGGTCGCCGCTGCTGACGTTGGCGATGGTGCCGGTGATGCGCTGGGTCTCGCGGCGGGCGCCGAGGTCGATGCGCAGTTCCTTGCTCAGCTGCCACTCGTCGGCGACGAAGAAGGCGTGGGTGTTGCCGCTGTAGTTCGCGTCGAGGTTGAAGGAGAACGGCGGCGTGACATAGCCGTTGCGCGAGGCCTTGACGCCGTTGTCCAGGGCCACGTCGATGAGGCGGGCATGCGACTGCACCGTCATCAGCTGGGCCTGGCCCAGCGTCCACACGTCGTGAGAGCTGTAGCCGGCCAGATACAGGCCGACGGTCAGGTTGTTGCCCGGCGCGATCTCGCGCGACAGGCGGGTCTCGTTGCTGGTCGAGCGCAGCGCCTTGTCGACGGCCCACATGCCGTTGACGATGACGGGCGTGCTGCCGGCGACCGTGCCGCCGCCGTTGGTGAAGGTGGCGGTGCCGGTCGTCGCCGCGCGGCCGGCCGCTGCGACGACGGCCGCATCGCCATTGGCTGCGGTGACCTGGGACGTGATGTAGCTCGACAGCGTCTGCGGATTCGCGCCGGAGAACAACGCATAGGTTGGCGTGTCGCCGGTGGTGTGGCTGAGCTTGTTGGTCAGCGTCCAGTCGCCCAGCTTGGTGTCGAGGTTGGCACCATAGGTCTGCACGTCGGCGCCGCGGCCGTCGGCCAGGTCCTTGGTGACGGTGCTGCGCTGGATCTCGGGCTTGCCGTTGGGCAGGGTGCGGCCCGTCGCGCGGCCGGTTTCCAGCACGATGCTGCGCAGCTCGTTGCCGTAGAAGTAGTCCTTCAGCGCATCGAAACCGGGRTAGCTGGACGCGCTCTTGCCGTCGGTGCTGCCGACGACCGGAATGGCCGTGAAGAAGGCATTGCGGTCACGCAGCGCGCGGGCATAGAGCTGCAGGCTGCCGCCTTCGAGCTTGCGGCTCAGCACGACGCTGGCCTGCCCGCCTTCGTCGGCCGGGAACTGCGTGTCGCGCACCCCCTGGCTCTGGCGCCAGAAGCCGCCGACCATGACATTCCAT
>NZ_JBFUMO010000006.1:0-39464 GCF_054049355.1 Roseateles sp. P5_E11
TCCATCGCTTCTCCTGACCGCTAAGAGAACGCCATGGACCTGCCCGCCCACCAACTGACGATGACGGTGCTGATGACGCCGGACACCGCCAACTTCGCCGGCAATGTCCATGGCGGCAACATCCTCAAGCTGCTCGACCAGGTCGCCTATGCCTGCGCCAGTCGCTATGCCGGCCGCTATGTCGTGACGCTGTCGGTGGACCGGGTGATATTCCGCCAGGCCATCCACGTCGGTGAGCTGGTCACCTTCCTGGCCAGCGTCAACATGACCGGCACCTCGTCGATGGAAGTCGGCATCAAGGTCGTGGCCGAGAACATCCGCACGCAGGAGACGCGCCACGTCAACAGCTGCTACTTCACGATGGTGGCCGTGGGCGACGACAACAAGCCGGTGGCCGTGGCGCCGCTGCGCCCCTTCACTCCCGACGAGCGCCGCCGCCACGCGGCGGCCCTCGCCCGCAAGCAGGCTCGCGCAAGCCTGGAAGCCTCACCCGATGCAAGCTGAACACCCTTTCGCCCTCGCCCTTGCCCTGGCCAACAACCTTGGCGAAGGCATCCAATGGCATGCCGCGAGTGGCCGCTGGTGGTGGACCGATATCGAAGGCGCCTGCATCTACGCATGGACCCCCGGCGACAGCGCCACGCTGCAGGTGCGCCTGCCCGAGCGCGTGGGCAGCTTCGTGCATGGCCGCTCCGGCGCCATCATCCTGGCCATGGCCAAGCGCCTCGCGCGCCTGACGCTGCCCGACCTGCAAGCCACCGGCAGCATCGCTGCCGAGCCCGAGACTCTCACGCCACTGGAAGCCCACCTGCCCACCACGCGCGCCAACGACGGCCGCTGCGACCGCAGTGGCAACTTCGTCTTCGGCACGCTGGACGAAGCGAATCCGCGCCAGCGCATCGGCAGCTTCTACCAGTACTCGCTGGCCCACGGCCTGCGCCGGCTGGCGCTGGACGGCGTGAGCATCTCCAACAGCATCTGCTTCAGCCCCAACGGCAAGCGCATGCACTACTGCGACACGACCACCCCTCGCATGATGGTCTGCGACTACGACGCGGACAGCGCCCAGGTCAGCGAGCCGCGCCTGTTCGCGAGGAAGGAATTCGACGACAACTGCTGGCCGGACGGTTCCGTCATCGATGCCAAGGGTTGTTTGTGGAATGCCGAGTGGGGCAACGCGGCGGTGGCCCGCTACGCGCCCGACGGCCGGCTGCTGGGGCGCTATTCGGTGCCAGTCAGCAATGTCACCTGCCCCGCGTTTGGCGGCCCGGCCGATGACCAGATCCTCGTCACGACGGCCCGCGAAGGCCTCAGCACCGCCGACCTGATGGCCCGCCCGCTGTCGGGCAGCCTGTTCGGCATGACCATTGAGCCCGGCCTCTACCTGCCCGACCCGCTGTTCAACGACGCCTGATCACCGCTTGCCGGGTTTCTGCACCCAGGCGTCCATCCAGTCGGACCCCGACAGCACGCGGCGCGAGCGCCACATCTCGTCGCGCGGCGGAACAAGTGCGACGGGCTTGGCCTGTGGTTTAGGCCGGTGCTGCGCGGCTTCGGTTGTGACGCTGACGTGTTGAAGGGGTCGCATGCGAGCTCCTCGTGCATCGGGACTGTGCCACTCTGGGTAGCGGGGTACCAAGCCGGTATCAAGCTTGGTTCCCTCGAGTCAAGAACGCATAAGGATCGCGATCGGATGACTCGCTTAGATCCTGAAGCCCAGCTTTTAGACCTTCGTCAGACTCCGGGCGATGCCTGAGTCCCGCAAGTCAGTGGGGTGCGTCTTGCAGGCGGGCTTGCAGGCGCAGCAACAGCGGCGCCGGCACGGCGTTTCGGCGCTCAGCCGAGGCGATGAGAGACCGGACGAGGCCACGCATGGCCTCGCCGTCAATGGCGCCTGCCGCGGAGCCATCCGGCGCGCGCGCGATGTAGTCGCCCAGCCTTTGCCCAAAGCCAGGCGGTGCCGCCGGCCTGAGGCTGGCCTGGACCGATGCCCATTCAGGTGTGGGCAGCACCAGCGTCTCGGTCTCGGTCTTGGCGCAGGCCGTGCAGTCGCGCGAGCTCAAGCAGAAGTCTGGCATGGGTTTGTCCTGGATGCCCACATGCTCGAAACATATGCAGTTCTCCGGCGTGCCCGAAGCACCCACGGGGCCGGAGATCGACGCCAGCAAGAGCACCACCAGCGCGCGCACGGCTCTAGGAACGGCGCCGAGCGGCCCCGATTGCACAGAGGCCGACGAGCCAAAGCGCAAGCGTCGCGGGCTCAGGGACCGACGAGATGAAACCACCCGCCGTCGCGTTGGCAAAACTAACGAGTTCGACTTGGAAGCCTTGGATGGCCGGGTCCGGCGCGCCAATCGGGTCTTTGTCGGCGCCGGTGCCCGTGCTGCTTGGCGTGACCTGCAGGACCGGCGTCAGCCGTGCCATCAGGTCGACAGACGCAGTTCCGCCTTCGAGCACGTTGAAGGTGTTGGTGAATCCGCCGGACGTGAACCGGACGAAGTCGGCGCTCGCGATGGGGTCGTTCGTGTTGGTCGTATTGGTGATGGCCAGCTGCGAGTGGTAGGTGAAGTTGGCTTCGGAGACATTCGCAAAGTTCATCGCTATATCGAGGCCGATCGCGTCGAGCGCACTTCCAACCTGCGTTGCACCGTTGTGATAGGTCAAGGTCCCGAGTTTGAACAAGTCACCCACCACAGGGGAAAAGGCTGCCGCGGTGAAGCTCAGCGAACCTGGTTCGCCGATGCCCCAGTTCACGGCGGGCGTGCCCAGCCCGGAACAGGTGGCCGGTGGGCAGCCGGGTGTCGGACTGGTGAACGTTGCGCTGGACGAGCCAACCGTCGCGGGTTTCATGGTCCAGCCCCAAGTCACGCCGCCGCGCACGGTGATGCCCGTGGCGCCGTCATATTCCACCGCATAAAGGCTGGCGTTCCAGGTCACCGGATTGACGGCATTGAGCGCGTTGGCGCCGCGCTTCGAATAGTCGCTGAACGCAACCGACTTGCTGGTTGACTTTCCGGCCACTTCGCTGGTGGTCCAGTAGAAGGGCAGGTTATCGTCGTTCGGACGTGGGTCAATGTAGGGCGTAGACGCGCCACCGAGAGGCTGGTTGGTGTCGATGAACTGCAGCCAGTGCAGTTGGTGCCCCGCGGCAACGGCGCTGGTTTGACTGTAAGTTGCGGTGAACTGTGCACCCCCACTGCCCTGATTCCATCCTGCCGAATAGGTCCCTGGGGTGATGCTGCTGCCGGCCACTCCACCGGCGGTATTCACTGTCCAACCCGGATAGGCAGAGGTGACGAGCGAGGTGTTGAATCCTGCGCTCCCGATGGACGTCTGAGGCACCACGCGGACGACCGCATTCCCGTCCGCTGAAAGCGCATAGTCCGCTGCGCTCGTGGGCGCCGCAATGGCGAGCAAAAGCAAAGATGCCCAGACCGTTTTGCCGGTGAAGTTCAACATGGAGACTCCCTCTTTTGAGATGGGCGCAGTACACCGGTTGTAGCAAGGGACAGTCAATGCTTGTCGGCCGAGCTGCGGCCTCATGCACGACGTTCCTCCTCAACTTGGAGGAGGATTGTGCGGTTAGGGATTCGTTCTTGTGCCGTTGTGGCGCCGACTCCAGAAATCCCTACTTGCCGATGCAAAAGCTGCTGAAGATGACGCCGAGCAACTCATCGGCCGAGAACACGCCGGTGATTTCACCCAGCGCATCGTGGGCCAGGCGCAGCTCCTCGGCGAGCAAGTCCAGCGCTGCGTCGCGCTGAGCGGCAACTTCGCGAGCCAAGGCCAGGTGCTCAGCCGTGCGCGCCAAGGCCTGCACGTGGCGCTCGCGAGCGATGAACAAACCTTCGGGCACCGCTTGCCAGCCGGCCGTCCGCAGCAGGCGCTGGCGCAGCGCTTCGAGGCCTTCGCCCGTCTTCAGGCTCAGCGCAATCTCGCCTTCGGGCGCGCCAGCCAGGTCGGCCTTGTTGAACACCTGCACGATGCGGCTTGCGTCCACACCGACCAGCCGCGCGCGGATGCGCTCGTCTTCGGCCTCGTAGTCCGCCTGGCCGACGCGGCCCAGATCGTGCAGGAAGAGCACGACGTCGGCGTCCGCGATCGCATCCCAGGATCGCGCCACGCCGATGCGCTCGACCTCGTCGGCCGTCGCATCGCGCAGGCCGGCGGTGTCGGTGATGTGCAGGGGCACGCCTTCGATCTGGATGGTCTGGCTGACCTTGTCGCGCGTCGTGCCGGGAATGGGCGTGACGATGGCGAGCTCGGCGCCGGCCAGTGCATTCAGCAGCGAGCTCTTGCCGACATTGGGCTGGCCGGCGAGCACGACCTTGAGGCCGTCGCGCAGCAGCGCGCCCTGGCGAGTTCGAGCTTGCACTTCCCTCAGTTGCGCAGCCAGCCGATCCAGACGGCCGAAGGCGTCCGCCTTCTCAAGGAAGTCAATCTCCTCTTCGGGAAAGTCCAGCGTCGCCTCGACCAGCATGCGCAGCTGGATGAGCTGGTCGCGCAGCACACCGACCTCGTGCGACAGCGCGCCGCCCAGCGCCCGGCTCGCGCTGCGCGCGGCCGCCTCGGTGCTGGCATCGATGAGGTCGGCCACGGCCTCGGCCTGGGCAAGGTCGAGCTTGCCGTTCAGGAAAGCGCGCTGCGTGAACTCGCCCGGTTCGGCAAGCCGAACGCTCGCGCCGGCCTCGATGACCCGCGCCAGCAGCAGCTGCATGATGACGGCGCCGCCGTGGGCCTGCAGTTCGAGCACATGCTCACCGGTGTAGGAGTGCGGCGCCGGGAAGTGCAGGGCCAGGCCCTGGTCGATGGCCGCGCCGGCTTCATCGCGGAACGGCAGGTAGGTCGCCTCGCGAGGTTTCAGCGCGCGGCCGCAGACGGCTTCAATGAGCGGCGCGAGGCCTTGTGGTGACGACACGCGGACGATGCCCACGGCGCCGCGCCCGGGAGCGGTGGCGATGGCAGCAATGGTGTCTGCGTGACGAGCGAGCATGAATGCAATTGTCGCGGCGCAAAAAGAAACAGCCGCTCGAAGGAGCGGCTGCATCAGAGGTTGGCGCGGGGGAGGCTCGGTTCGGGCGCTCTCGTGAGTCCCGTCCGGGCCGGTGTTCTCTGCCCCGCGAAGCCATTGAACTGCTAACCCCGGGCAGAAAGAAGCCCCCGGGTGCGGGGGCTGTGCAGATTCACGTGATTCAGTTCACGCCCAATCGCTTGTTGATCAGCCACTGCTGGGCGATGGACAGGATGTTGTTCGTCAGCCAGTACAGCACCAGGCCGGACGGGAAGACGAAGAACATGACGCCGAAGGCCACGGGCATGATCCACATCATCTTCTGCTGCATGGGATCGGCGGCCGGCGGATTGAGCCAGACCTGGAACAGGCTGGACGCCATCATCAGCAGCGGCAGGATGAAGTAGGGGTCGCGCACGGACAGGTCGGTGATCCACAGCGTCCACGGCGCCTGGCGCATCTCGACGGTGGACAGCAGCACCCAGTACAGGGCCATGAAGATGGGCATCTGCAGGAAGATGGGCAGGCAGCCCCCGATGGGGTTGATCTTCTCCTCGCGGTAGATCTTCATCATCTCCTGCTGCATTTCCTGCGGCTTGTCCTTCAGGCGCTCCTTCATCTCGTTGATGCGGGGCGCCACGGCCTTCATGCGGGCCATGGACTTGTAGGCGCTGGCGTTCAGGCTGTACAGCGCGATCTTGAGCAGCAGCACCAGGGCAACGATGGTCCAGCCCCAGTTGCCGATGAAGCCATGCAGCTTGTCCAGCAGCCAGAACAACGGCTCGGCCAGGATGGTCAGCATGCCGTAGTCCTTGACGCGCTCCAGGCCCGGCGCCAGTGCTGAGAGGTTGTTTTCCTCCTGCGGGCCGGCGAAGAGAGTGGCCTGCTGGGTCGCGCTGGTGTCGGGTGCGAGCGTGGGCAGCGTGAAAACCATGCCGGTGGCGTAGGCGTCGCCGCGCACGCCGGCCTGCCCAGGTAGCTTGCGCACGAAGAACTCGCGATTGCCGGCTTCATTGACGAGCCAGGCGCTGGCGAAGTAATGCTGCACCATCGAAACCCAGCCGTCGTTGGCCTGCTTCTCGATGTCGACCTTGCCCTTGTCGATGTCCTCGAACTTCAGCGTCTTGAACTTGGTGTTGCTGTTGTAGACCGCCGGGCCCGTGAAGCTGGGCGTGAAAGCCGCGCCGCCGGTGACGGTACTGCCGTCACGCACCAACTGCAGGTAGACCTGCGGCGTGACGGGCGCGGCACCGTGGTTGACGACTTCATGCGTGACGCCCACCGTGTAGACACCGCGCTTGAACGTGAAGGTCTTGATGAGCTTGACGCCACCGACCTCGGCCGATTCCAGGCGCAGCTTGACCTCGTTCTGGCCCTCTTTGAGCTCGCGCTCGCCGGCCACCGCCGTCATCGGCGTGGTGTGGGCAGGCAGCGGGCCCTGGGCGCTGACCAGGCCGGTCTGGGCCCGGTAGTGCTGGCCCTCATTGAACAGCAYGACCGGCTGGGGCGTGAACTCGGGCTTTTTCTGCAGATGCACCATCTGCAGCAGCTGGTCGGTGACGGTCGGGTCCGGCGACGTCAGGTATTTGGGCAGCTCGGCGCGGACGATGTCGCCGCCCAGGGTGTCCACCGTGACCGTCAGCACGTCGGTGCGGATGGTGATCTGCTCGGACAGCGCGGCCACTGGTGCGGCGATCGTGGGCGCCTGGGCAGCAGCCGTACCGCCAGCAGCGGTCGCTGCCGGTACGCCAGACGACGCAGGTCCGGCCGGTGCCGTCGACACGGTCTTGGGCGTCGGGCTGAACATCGAGGGATGCCCGTTGTGCTTTTGCCAACCGTCCCAGAGCAGGACGAGAGACATCGTGAACACCACCCACAGCACGGTGCGGCGAATATCAGTCATGAGGAGACTCGGACGAGGAAGAGGACGCGCAGGAGGCGCGCGTCACGGGGGGAGAGAGGAGGCGGGAAAACAGCCGCGGCGGATTGTCAGGCACGGGGTCGTGCCCGCCGTTACACCAGGGCTGGCAGCGCAGGATGCGGTGGACGGTCAGATAGCTGCCGGCCAGCGCACCGTGTTTCTCAAGCGCGCCCAGCGAGTAGCGGGAGCAGGTCGGCTCGAAGCGGCAGGCGTTGCCCAGCCAGGGGCTGAGCATGAGGCGGTAGCCGCGCACGATGGCCATCAAAGCGCGGGCGGGCCAGCTCGGCTTCACGTCTTCGTGCCCGGCTTGGATGCCATGGCTTTATCCAGAAGCTGAGCCAGCTCGGCTCGGGCAGCCTGGCGCAGCGCGTCGGAAGCGGCGCTGGGGAACTTCTGGCGGTCAAACGGAGCGCGCAAGCGGACAACCCACAAACCCGGCGGCATGCCGGTCGCTGCAGCAAATGCGGCGCGGATCTGGCGCTTCAAGAGCTGGCGTGTCACGGAGCGCTTGGCATGCCGCTTGGGAACGACGATGCCCACCCAGCAGCCTTCAGGCGCAGTGGGCGGGTTCTGTTCCACAGGGTTGTGAACAGGCTGTGATTCGCCTGTTGATAACTCGGCTGAGGCTGTGCGCAACTTGGCGGCACGCCAAGCGCTGGGCGCCGGGTTGGCCGAGAGATGGTGCAGCGCGAAATGCGCGCTGCGGGCCCGGCTTTGTTTGCCGAGCACACRCTCAAAGTCCACCGGGCGCTGCAGCTTGCCGATCATCGGGTGCCCGACAGGCTGACGACGCACGGGTGGCGTCGTCGCGCGGCTTAGACGGCCAGGCGCTTGCGGCCCTTGGCGCGGCGTGCGGCGATGACGGCACGGCCACCGCGGGTCTTCATGCGCACCAGGAAACCGTGGGTACGGGCGCGGCGGGTCTTGGAGGCTTGGTAGGTACGCTTCATGGGAAACCTCTTTGGAGGGTTTGTGCAGGCCGGGCACAGCGGTTGGCACCCGGCAAGAAGGCCGGTTTTGACACCCGGCAAGAATGGCCGGTTCGTATCCGGCAAGAAAAGCGCATGGCGAACCAGTCGCAACCGGCCGGCAATGCGCGAAAACCCGGCATTACAGCAGAAGCCGCCGACCCGGTCAATAAGTCGCCAGTCTCAAGCCGGGTTTGCCAGGGATTGACCCCCTGCCAAATTCTGTGGATAACCCGTCCTTCGGTGGCCTCGGGTCCGTACAATCCAGCCGCTCGAAAAGAAGTTTTCCACAATGAGCGAAGAAGAACATACGGTGGATGGGGTGCAGGCTTTGAAGACGGGCGTGATGACGGGCTTAGAGGGCATGAATTCGCCGGATTGGGCGTCAGAGCTTTGGCGGCGGGGCTGCGAGCGCCTGGCCACCGAGCTGCCTGAACAGCAGTTCAACACCTGGATTCGCCCGCTGCCACCCGCCACGGTGTCTGGCGAAGCCGCCGACAGCGCCCTCGTGGCGACGCTGAAGGTGCCCAACCACTTCAAGCGCGACTGGATCCGTCGTCAGTACGCGGCCCGCATCGAAGCCATCCTGACCGAACTGGCCGGCCGCCCGACGCGGCTGGAGCTGTCCCTGGTTGCGCGCGACGCGTCGAGCGTGCCCATCACCATGCCCAGCTCGATGTCGGGCGCCGCTCAGGCACCTCAGCAGCCGTCGGCGTTTCCGGCCGAACCGAGCGCCGCGCTGCGGCCCGTCAGCGCGCCCCCGGCCAGCACCATCATGCTGCCCTCGCAGGCGCCCGCCTCGGCCAAGCACCGCATCAATCCGCAGCTGACCTTCGACACGCTGGTGCCCGGCCGCGCCAATCAGATGGCGCGCACGGCCGCACTTCACGTCGCCGGCGCGCCGGGCGTGACCTACAACCCTCTCTTCATCTACGGCGGCGTCGGCCTGGGCAAGACCCACCTGATCCACGCCGTGGGCAACGCGCTGCTGAAGGACCGCCCGGACGCCCGCGTGCTCTATCTGCACGCCGAGCAGTTCATCTCCGACGTCGTCAAGAACTACCAGCGCAAGACTTTCGACGAGCTCAAGGCCAAGTACCACTCGCTGGACCTGCTGCTGATCGACGATGTGCAGTTCTTCGCCGGCAAGGACCGCACGCAGGAGGAGTTCTTCAACGCTTTCGAGGCGCTGCTGGCCAAGAAGGCCCACATCATCATGACGTCGGACACCTACCCCAAGGGGCTGGTGGACATCGACGAGCGCCTCACCAGCCGCTTCGACGCCGGCCTGACTGTCGCCATCGAGCCGCCCGAGCTGGAGATGCGCGTCGCCATCCTGATCAAGAAGGCCGAGGCCGAGGGCACGCCCATGCCCGAGGACGTCGCCTTCTTCGTCGCCAAGAACGTGCGCKCCAAYGTGCGCGAGCTCGAAGGCGCGCTGCGCAAGGTGCTGGCCTATGCCAAGTTCTCGCACAAGGAGATCAGCATCACCTTGGCCCGCGAGGCGCTGAAGGATCTGCTGTCCATCCAGAACCGCCAGATCGGTGTCGAGAACATCCAGAAGACGGTGGCCGACTTCTACAAGATCAAGATCGCCGACATGTACTCCAAGAAGCGCCCGGCCAGCATCGCCCGGCCGCGCCAGATTGCGATGTACCTGGCCAAGGAGATGACGCAGAAGAGCCTGCCCGAGATCGGCGAACTCTTCGGCGGGCGGGACCACACGACCGTGCTGCACGCGGTGCGCAAGATCGGCGCCGAGCGCCAGAAGAACACCGAGCTGAACCAGCAGCTGCACGTGCTGGAGCAGACGCTCAAGGGTTAGGCTGGACCGAGCTGAGCCCCCGCGGGCTCGGCGACGCCTGCCTGACAGTCCGCGCATGCAAAGCGCGGGCGCGGCCTGCAAGGTTGAAGGCGCTCAGTCTTCGGCCTCGCCGTAGACCGCCAGGAATGCCTCGAGAAATTCCGCCGACGCGCTCAGCGTCAGCGTGACGGTCAGCCAACCGCCCTCTTCCTGCTGCACGAGCAGCTCGTGGTCCCAGGCCTGGCCKTCCTCGACCGGGCCGTGGCGACCAGGGAAGTGGCTGTGCGCCCAGTCCAGCACCTGCTGGGCCTCGGCCAGCACGCTGCTGTGCTCCTCGGCTCGCGTCGAGGCCATGGCCTCCAGCGTGGCGATGCCGTCGTCGCCGTCGCTGAAATCGAAGATCAGGTAGCGCATCGCTGCGCAGGCTAACTCAGTCCAGCGCGTAGATGCGTAGCGCACCGACCTGCTGGCGCGACCAGGTGCTGCGCAGGCCGAACCAGCCCTCGCGCAGCGGGCTCTCGTCGCGGTGCTCGAAGAGCAGCTGGCCGTCGACGTAGACAGTTGAGCGACCGTCCTTGACGAGGGTCTGGACGAGGTAGTCGTGGTTGGGTTTGAGCAGGTGTTCGGCGTCCAGCCGCTCCTGCAACAACACGCGCTGGCCGTCGCCGTACTTGCGCAGCCGCGTGCTGGTGTTGCCGTTGCCGCCGATGCCGAAGTAGTACAGGCTCAAGGCGTCATAGGACTCGAACGCGCCATTGCGGCCCAAGGGCGAGACGCCGCCGGGACCGGTCGCCATCCAGAACTGGTTGAGGTCGCTGAGCCTGTCGTTGGCGCCGCCCTGCAGGACGATGCGGCGGCGGTATTCGATGAGGAGGTTGCCGCTCAGGCGCCGGTTCAGCCAGACGGTCACGCCGCCGGCTGTGTCGAGGACGAGGTGGCCGTTCTCGGTGCGAACCGTCGAGCCGGGCTTTGCCTCGATCTCCGCGACCCAGGTGGCCGGGTCCAGCGCCTGCTTGAAGTCATCGCTGAAGATCAGCCGGCCGCGCTCGCCCAGCGATGCCGGATCGGCCATCACCGCGCCGCTGAATGTCAGCCCCGACGCCAGCCAAAACAGCAGCGCGCGGCGCGGCGGGACCTTCATGGTTTGCAGCCGGGCGATGCGAGAGACCGCCGCTTGACCATCAGGCAACGACCTTCTTCAGGGACAACAGGCGCTGCACGGCGCAGAAGACGAAGAGCAGGGCGCCGATGACGATCTTGGTCCACCAGGAGCTGAGCGTGCCGTCGAATGCGATCAGCGTCTGGATCAGGCCGAGCACCAGCACGCCTGACAACGCGCCGGCTACATAGCCATACCCGCCCGTCAGCACGGTGCCGCCGATGACGACGGCTGCGATCGCGTCCAGCTCCACGCCCTGGGCATGCTGGCCGTAGCCGCTCAGCATGTAGAACGCGAACAGCAGGCCGGCCAGCGAGGCGCAGAAGCCGCTCAGCGCGTAGACGGCGACCTTGGTGCGGCCGACGGGCAGGCCCATCATCAGCGCCGAGGCCTCGCTGCCGCCCAAAGCGTAGACGGTGCGGCCGAAGGCGGTGCAGTGCGCCACCCACAGGCCCAGGCCCAGCATCGCCAGGGCGATCACGGCACCGGGAGACAGGAAGGCGCCACCAAAGAGCGATATCTGCGTCTGCGACAGCGTCACGAACAGCGGCGCATCGATGGTGATGCTGTCCACGCTGATCAGGAAGCACAGGCCGCGCGCCAGGAACATGCCGGCCAGCGTGACGATGAAGGGCTGCAGCCTGAAGACGTGGATGACCACGCCTTGCAACGCGCCGAAGGCCGCGCCGCCCACCAGAACGACGACGATGACCAGCTCCGCCGGCAAGTGCGCCACCTGCAGCAGCCAGGCAGCCACCATGGTGGTCAGTGCCAGCACCGAGCCGACCGACAGGTCGATGCCGCCGGACAGGATGACGAAGCTCATGCCGACCGCGATGACGAGCAGGAAGGCGTTGTCGATGAGCAGGTTGAGCACGACCTGCGAGGACGCGAAGCCTGTGTAGTTGGCGGCGCCGGCAATGAAGAGCAGGGCCATCAGCACGACGCTGACCCAGGTGGTGAACGAAGGGGCGGCCATGGCCGCGCGCAAGGCTTTCATGCTTTCTTCCAGGTCGACCAGGCGGACGACTGCGAGATGCAGACGGCGAACACGACGACGGCCTTGACGACCATGGTGACCTGCGGCGGCACGCCCATCGCGTAGATGGTGGACGTGAGCGTCTGGATGATCAGCGCACCGATCAGGCTGCCGGCGAGRCTGAATTTGCCGCCGCTGAGCTGCCCGCCGCCCAGCGTGACGGCGAGGATGGCGTCCAGCTCCAGCAGCAGGCCGGCGTTGTTGGCGTCGGCGCTCTTGATGTTGGACGAGATCATCAACCCAGCCAGACCCGCGCCGAGGCTGCAATAGACGTAGACGAAGAAGACGATGGCCGCGGTGCGCACGCCGGCCAGACGCGCGGCGACGGGGTTGATGCCGACGGTCTGGATGAACAGGCCCAGGGCCGTGCGCTTCATCAGCAGCGCCGTGAGGCCGCCCACCGTCGCGACGACGAACAGCGACACCGGCAGGCCGAGCAGATAGCCGCCGCCCAGCCAGAAGAAGCTCGCGGGCTCGTAGACGGTGATGATCTGGCCGTCGGTCAGCAGCTGTGCCAGGCCCCGGCCGGCGACCATCAGGATCAGCGTGGCGATGATCGGCTGCAGGCCCAGGGCCGACACGAGCAGCCCGTTCCACAGCCCGCACAGCAGCGCAGTGCCCAGCGCCGCGGCGAAGGCGACGGCCAGGCCGTGCGAGCCGACCAGCACACAGGCCACCGTGCCGGCGATCGCGACGACGGCACCGACCGACACGTCGATGCCGCGCGTGGCGATCACCAGGGTCATGCCCAAAGCCGCGAGCATCAGGGGAGCGGCGCGATGCAGGATGTCGATCAGGCTGCCGTAGAGGTGCCCGTCCTTGATCTCCAGGTGCAGGAAGCCCGGCACGAAGAGGGCCGCGACGGCCAGCAGCAGCGCGAGCGCGGCAACCGGCCGGAGCAGGGGATGGCGCCAGAGGGCGGCGCGCGCGGGCGGAGAAGACATGGCAAGCGTGGGAGAACTCATGGGGTCGTGAATTGCAGCGCCGTCGCTTCGCCACGGTAGAGGACGGACTGCGGTYTCGTGCTGGGGCCGCTGGTATCGACCAGTGTCACGTTGAAGCGGCGCTGCTGGACGAGGCCGGGGAAGCGGCCCTCGCGGGCGCCGACTTGCAAGGTGCGCCGGGCGTCGTCCCAGCGCAGCGTGACGGTCGCACGTTCGCCGGTCTCGTAGCGGTAGGTCTCGCCGTCGTCCTCGTAGAGAGTGAACTGCGCGTCGGCGCCGGGATAGATGCGGATCTCATAGGGCGCATCGGGCTGCTGGCCGACGTGCTCGATGACCGGGCCCATCGGCACGATGCTGCCGGCGCGCACGAACAGCGGGAACTGGTCCAGCGGGTACTCGCGGGACACGGTCTCGCCGCCGGCGTGGCGGCGGCCGCTCCAGAAGTCGAACCACGCGGCACCCGTCGGCAGYAGCGTGGCCTGGCGCTTGTCGATCTGGCGTTGTTGGTCGGCAAGCGCCAGCAGCTGGCCGGGCGTGCGCCAGGCCAGGCGCAGCTTGCGCCCGCCGCCGTCCTGATAGAACTCGATACGCAGCTTGACGGCCTGGCCGGCGTTCAGCATGACGCGCTTGCCCTCGAAGCGCGCGGCGCCGTTCTTCCAGTCGTCGACCAGGAGTTTGTCGTCCAGCCACAGGCGGAAGCCGTCGTCGCCCTCGACACCGATCTCGTACTCACCCGATTCGGGCACGACGAGCGTGCCCTGCCAGCGCGCCGAGAACTGGTTCAGGCTCTGCAGGCCGGGCGGCACGCTGCCGAGCGGCGCGGGCGGCCAGTCGTGGGCGACCGGGCCGTCTACGGTGCGGCTGGCCGGCTTCTCGAAATTCATGCCGGCGAAGTACTCCAGCGCCAGCCCCGGCTCGCCAGAAGGCGTACGCAGCGCGCTGGCGGGAATGGTGGCGGCGGGCGGCACCTCGGCATAGAGCGTGGAGTGCGTGACGGGCTGTACGAGGAAGGCCGGGCCGAACATATAGGTGTCGTCCACCTTGCGTAGCGCGGTCTCGTCGGGGAAGTCCATCGCCAGCCCGCGCATCATCACGTAGCCCTCTTCGTGCGCACGCCAGGCCAGGCCGTAGAGATAGGGCAGCAGCCGGTAGCGCAGCTGCGCGGCGCTCAGCAACGAACGGTAGACGGCCGGGTCCAGCGTCTTGTACAGATAGGGCTCGCGCTCGACGTCCGTGCCGTGGATGCGGTAGATGGGGTTGAAGATGCCGAACTGGTTCCAGCGCGCGTACAGCTCGCGCCAGGCCGGGTTGCGCTCGCCGCCCGGGTAGGGCACGAAAAAGCCGCCGGTGTCCTGCGTCCAGTAAGGCGTGCCGGCCATGCCGACGTTCAGGCCGCCGGCGATCTGCGCGCGCAACGTCGCCCAGCTGGCCGTCGTGTCGCCCGACCAGGGCAGTGCGGCGTAGCGCTGCTGGCCGGCCCAGGCGGAGCGGGTCAGCGTCATCGCGCGCTTGTTGCTGCTGGCGCGCTGGCCTTCGTAGACGCCGCGCGTCGTGACCAGGCTGTAGACGTTGAGGTAGCGCGTGAAGTCGCCCATGGCATTGCGGCCGAGGCGCTTGATGTCGGCCTCGACCTCGCCGGGGTCATGCGCGGCGCCGCCCACCTCGACCTCGGTGCCGTCCATCCACAGCGCGTCCACGCCGATGTCGAACAGGCCCTTCTTGGTGTGCTTGAAATAGATGGCGCGGCCTTCGGCACTGAAGGCGTCGTAGACCTGCGCCTTGCCGGAAATCCAGTGCTTGGGCGCGAAGCGCAAGCCCTTGGCGTCGAGCTCTTTGGCAAGTGCCGTGTCGTCACCGATCGAGGGCCAGATGGACACCATCAGCTTGGTGTTCAGTTCGCGGTGCAGCGTGTCGACCATGCCGCGCGGGTCGGGGAAGCGCTCGGCGTTCCAGGTCATGCCGCTCCAGGTGCCGTCCTTGTCGCCGCCCCAGTACTGCCAGTCCTGCACGATGGTGTCGAGCGGGAAGTGGTCGGCACGGAAGCGCTTCGCGACGTCGAGCAACTGCTGCTGCGTCTTGTAGCGCTCCTTGCTCATGAACAGGCCCAGGGCGCTCTTCGGGAACATGGGCGCAGCGCCGGTGAGCTGGCGGTAGCCCGCCATCAGGTCGTCCATCGTCGTGCCGGCGACGAGGTAGTAGTCGGCGCCGGCCGGCGCGCTCTCGGCCCAGAAGCGGGCGCCCTGCGCGTCGTCGGTGAAGCGCATCTTGGAATAGACGTCCCAGAGCACGCCCCAGCGTCGCGTCGAGATCATGAAGGGCAGGACGGTGCCGATGTTGGTCTGCACCATCAGCACGTCACGGCCGCGGTAGTCCATGTAGGACTCGTTGTACTGGCCCAGGCCGTAGAGCGACTCGTCGGCCGTGAGGCTGAAGGCCTGCGTCATCGCGTAGGTCGGCGCGCCGGATATCTCGATGGCCTTGAGCGCGGCGGGCGCCTGCTCGCGGGTGAACAGGCTGCCATCAGGCCGGTAGAAGGCGAGGGCTCCGCTGCGCTTGTCGATCTCCACACGCACGGCCGCGCTGGTCAGCACCAACGCGTCGGCAGACTCCTTCACGTTCAGCGGCACGGCCTGCGGCGCGGCCACCACGACCAGGCTGGGCTGGGTGGCATGGCTCTGGCCCAGGTGAGCCGTCACTCGGACGAGGCCTGGCCCGTAGAACAGGATGTTGCGGGTCAGCGCGCCGAGTTGCACCTGGGCACCTGCGGCCAGCGGCGTCCATGCAAAGCCGCGTGCGTCGGGCGTCAGTGGCTGGCGCTGCGCCTGGCCCTGGGCGTCAAGTCCGGTCGGTGACTGCGCGCGCGCGGCCGGTGTGAGTGCCGCCAGGCAGAGCAGGGTCAGGGTGGCCAGGGCGGCGCGCAGCGCGGGGACGGTGGGGTGATTCATGTTGGACACGCTCAGGCCGCAGCCGAGACAGGCTCCGCGGCGATGACTTCAAGCACGCTGCGTTCGTCCAGCTCGCCGCGGCGGTATTCGCCGGCGGCGCGGCGGTCGCGCATCACGAGGACGCGGTCGCTGCAATGCAGGACCTCGGGCAACTCAGACGAGATGAAGAGGATGGACATGCCACTGCCGTCTTCCTTGTGGGCCAGGGCGCGCACGGCATCCATCAGGTCTTCCTTGGCGCGCACGTCGATGCCTCGGGTGGGCTCGTCGAGGATGAGCACGGCCGGATTCGTGGCCAGCCAGCGCGCCAGCAGGGCCTTCTGCTGGTTGCCGCCGCTGAGTTGCCCGATGGGCGTGTCGGCGCTCGGCGTCTTGATGCCCAGGCGCTTGATGTAGTCGTCGGCCAGGGCCTGCTGCGCTTCACGGCTCATGACGAGGTCCAGGCCGTGCCGGGCCTGCAGCGCAAGCAAGATGTTCTCGCGCACCGAGAGGTCGAGGATGGCGCCTTCGTGCTTGCGGTCCTCCGAGCAGAAGGCGATGCCGGCGGCGATGGCCTCGCGCGGCGAGTGCCAGCGGCCCGTACGGCCTTCGGTTTCCACATGACCCGCATCGGCGGCGTCGGCGCCGAACAGCAGGCGCGCGGCCTCGGTGCGGCCGGAGCCCAGCAGGCCGGCCAGGCCCAACACCTCGCCGCGCTTGAGCTCCAGGTCCAGCGGGTGCAGCGCGCCGCGCCGGGTCAGCCCTTGCGCCTTCAACACCGCGGCGCCGGTGGTCGGGGCCTGGCTGTCCAGGCGGGTGGGCTGCTGGTCGGGCGGCGCGCCCACCATCTTGTTGACGAGGGCCAGACGGCTGAGGTCGCTCGCCAGGTACTCGCCCTCGGTCTCGCCGTTGCGCATGACCGTGATGCGGTCGGCCAGCGCATAGGTCTGGTCGAGGAAGTGGGTGACGAAGAGGATGGCCAGGCCCTGCTCGCGCAGGCGGCGCAGCACGGTGAAGAGGCGCTGCACGGCCGCGTCGTCGAGGCTGGAGGTGGGCTCGTCGAGGATGAGCACGCGGGCCTGCACGCGCAGCGCGCGGGCGATGGCCACCATTTGCTGGACGGACAGCGAGTAGCGCGACAGCGGCGTGGTCACGTCGATGTCGAGGTCCATCTGGGCGAGCACTCGTTTGGCTTCGGCGTTCACCGCAGACCAGTCGATGCGACCCCAGCGGCGCGGGAAGCGCCCGGCGCAGATGTTCTCTGCGACGCTGAGGTTGGTGCAGAGGTTGACCTCCTGGTAGACGGTCTGGATGCCGAGGGCTTGGGCTTCTTCGGTGCGGCGCGGGGCGATGGTCTCGCCGCCGAGTTTGATGGTGYCGGCTTCGGGCGTGTAGAGGCCGGTCAGCACCTTGATGAGGGTGGACTTGCCGGCRCCGTTCTGGCCCATCAGCGCRTGAACCTCCCCGGGGWASAGGCGCAGGCTGACGTCSSTSAGSGCCTTGACGCCRGGGAAGSMTTTGTGGATGCCGGAGAGCTCCAGCACGGGCTCGGCGGTTCTATGGAGAGTCATGGTTTCGCGTTCTCAAGCCTCGGCGCTCGCAAGCGCCGAGTCCTTCGTGAGGCGTCGGACAGGACGCAGGTCCTGTCCTCGGTTCTCACTCAGTACTTCCGGTTCGGCAATTCCTTGGCCGCCTGATCCGCCGTGTACACGCCCTCCGTCACGGTGATGCGCTTTTCTACCGGCTTCTTGGCGACCACGTCCTTGGCCAACTGCATCAGCTGCGGCCCCAGCAGCGGGTTGCATTCGACGGTCACGTTGAGCTTGCCGGCCTTCATCGCCTCGAAGGCACCGCGCACGCCGTCGATCGACACGATGGCGATGTCCTGACCGGGCTTGAGCCCCGCCTCTTCAATCGCCTGGATGGCACCGATCGCCATGTCGTCGTTGTGCGCGAACAGCACGTCGATCTTCTTGTCGCGCTGCTTCAGGAAGGACTCCATCACTTCCTTGCCCTTGGCACGCGTGAACTCGCCCGACTGCGAACGGATGATCTGCAGCTTGGGGTTGCCCTTGATGGCTTCCTCGAAGCCCTTCTTGCGGTCGATGGCCGGGGCCGAGCCCACGGTGCCCTGCAGCTCGACGATGTTCAGGGCGCCGCCCGGCGCCTTGGCCGCCCGCTCCAGCACCCACTTGCCCGCCTTGCGGCCTTCTTCGACGAAGTCCGAGCCGATGAAGGTCACGTACAGCGACGGATCGGCCACCTTGACGGCGCGGTCGGTCAGGATGACAGGGATGCCGGCCGTCTTGGCTTCCTTGAGCACCGTGTCCCAGCCRGATTCGACGACTGGCGAGAAAGCGATGACGTCGACCTTCTGGGCGATGTAGCTGCGGATCGCCTTGACCTGGTTCTCCTGCTTTTGCTGCGCGTCGGCAAACTTCAGCGTGATGCCGGCCTCCTTGGCCGCGGCCTTGATGGACGCGGAGTTGGCGGTGCGCCATTCGCTTTCGGCGCCCACCTGGGAGAAGCCCATGACGAGCGGGGCGGCAAGGGCGCCGAACGCGGGGGTCAGCAAAGCGGCGGCCAGCAGGCTGCGGCGCAGAATTCTCATGGTTGTCTCCATCTGAGGTCTTGTGACAGCCGATGGTAGGAAGGCCAGTGATGCGCGACCAATGACATTTCTCCGTCAAGCCATGTCGATTTCGGTATGGGCCAGTCTCTCACCTCTGGCCGAACGCCTGGCGCGGTCGCCGCGTCTGTGTCGGAATGCCATGTAAACCAAGGAACCGACACAGCGCGTCCACGCGGTACTGGCGGCCTATTTGGTCGACAGCACCAGCACCGTCACAGAATACGGCGCGAAGCTGTAGCTGAACTGCTTGCCGAGCCCGCTCGCCTTGCTCGTCACCGGCACCACCTTGGTCGGCTCGGTGATGGTGTTGGTGTCTTCCTTGTGCGCCGAGCTCAGTACGATGGCCTCGCCTTCGGCCGCCACCTTGGCGGCGCCGGCCAGGTCGACCTGCACCGTCTGCGCGTTGCCGATCGCGTTGACGACTTTCAGGTAGATCTCGCCGCGCTGGTCCGACTTGGTCGCCGAGAAGAACATCGTCGGCACCTGCCTGGCCGGCGGCACGTCCTGCGGCGTCTCCTTCTTGGGCTGCTGCTGCCAGGTTTGCGTGCTGACCTTCTCGGCGTGCACCGGCAGCGAAACATTGCCCAGATAGTTGCTGAACATCTTTTGCGCGTAGTACGACGGCGAACCGTAGCTGGACTGCGCGTTGTAGCCGATCAGGTTGTACTGCCACTGCATGCCGCCCGGGTTCACGTTCACAAACAGCGGCGCGTAGCAGGACATCTCGACGATGTCGGCATTGCGCTCCATGCCGGCCATGAAGGCGGCATCGGCCAGTGCGCCGTGCAGGTTGGTGGTCGGCGAGCCTTCCTGCCCCGCCCATTCGCCGATGAAGACCTTCGGCCCGCTGCGCGCATAACTGTCATAGCGCGCGGCGTCGTTCATCATTTCCATCGGGTTGTAGTAGTAGTGCTCGTCGATCAGGTCGGGCACCCGGCTGGACAACTTCTGTTGCTGGCCCAGCCAGTCCTTGCCATTGACCGTGGAGATCAGCTTGATCTTCGGGTACTTCTTCTTGATGGCGTCGTGGAACTGGGTGTAGCGGCCGTCGTAGGTCTTGTTCTTCTCGAAGCCATCCTCGTTGCCGATCTCGACATAGCGCAGCTTGAACGGCGCCGGATGGCCGTCCTTGGCGCGCTTGGCGCCCCACTTCGTGCTCACGTCGCCGGTCACATATTCGATTTCGTCGAGCGCGTCCTGGACGAAGGGCTGCAGTTCCTTGCCGACTGGGACGGACTCGCCGTTGAGCGCGTAGCCGGCGAACACCGCCAGCACCGGCTCGGCCTTCATGTCCTCGCACCACAGCAGAAATTCGAGCAGCCCCATGCCGTCGGTGGAGCGGTAGCCCCAGGTGCCGGGATTGCCTGGGCGCTGGTCGATCGGGCCCAGCGTTTCCTTCCACTTGAAGCGGTTCGTCACGCTGCCGCCTTCGACATAGTTCCCGCCGGGGAAGCGCAGGAAGCCCGGCTTCATGTCGATCATCTTTTGCATCAGGTCGGGTCGCAGGCCGTTCGGCCGGTCCTTGTGGGTCGGCGGGAACAGCGACACCAGGTTGAACCACACCTTGCCCGGGCTTTCGGTGGCAAGCACCAGGCGCGCTTCGGCGGTCGGCTTGACGTTCGCACCGGTGGTGAGGGTGACGCTGTAGCGCTTCCATTGGCCGTCGATGCGGCCGCCTTCGGCCTGGGCGTAGACGGTCTTGCCGTCGACGCCTTCAATGCTAATGGTCAGCGGCACGCCGGCGGCGCCGGACGTCTTGGCGTAGAAGCTGGCGCGGTAGCTGGTGTTCGGCGTGACAGGGATGCCCCAGTAGCCCGCATTGGCGATACCGACACGGTGACCCGGCGAAGCGTTCTCGGCGTCGATCCGCAGACTGGTCGTCAGGGCAGTGCCGGCGACCGGGTAACGCTCGTCGAGCGCCATCGCGGCGCTGCCGCCGGCGTCCTGCACCAGCGACCAGTGTTCCGGCGTGTAGCCGTGATTCTTGAAGGCGCGGTTGCGCACCAGTTCCGCATACAGGCCGCCGTCGTAGGAGAAGTTGATCTCCTCGGTCATCAAACCGTACAGGGTCGGGCTGACCGGCAGGCCAGGCTTGGTGAGGTCGATCCTGACGGTGGTCTGCGCCATCGCCAGCGGGGCGATCAGCGCAACCAGCGACACCAGGCGGGAGAGGCGGAAGCGGCGTTGCACGATGGGCATGGCGGCGCTGTGCGATGGAATGTTCGAGGTCATGGGCAGGATGGTCCGTGAGTGAAACTGCGCTTGCGGGCGCTTATGTGTGAGGTTCGCGGCATCTGCGCCGCGAACGTGGTGCCAACAACGCAAGGCCAGGCGCTTGTCCATGAGCAGCAACATTGCGCCGCTGCCATCAGTCAACGCAACAGCCTCAGGCCGTAGAGGCCACCGGCGAGGGAACCCGGCTTGGCAACGAAGCGCACCTCCAGCTTGCCGCCTGCGGCAGCGACGAGATCGGGCGGCAGTGGCACTTCGCGGGCATACAGCGGCTGGGCTTCGGAGGCCAGCGCCAGCTCGGCGACGACACGGCCGTTGACGACCACGTCAAAGCGCCGGCCCGCATCGCCGCTGGCCAGCATCAGGCGCAGCAGCCGGCCCTGTGCCTGCGGGTCGTTCAGCGTGTAGCCGAACCACTGCTTCGCATGCCGCCAGCGGCCGGCCGGCGCGATGCCGGTTTCGGCGCCCTCGCCCTGGAAGCTGTGGTCGGACTCGGGCTGCTGCTCGCCCGGGGCGACCTGGTCGATGGTCTGCGCGTCCAGCGCCAGGCGCTCTTCCTCGGCCTTGGCCAGCTCGGCACGCATCAGGCTCTGCTGGGCCGGCGTGGACCGCGCCCAATAGACCATGTAACGCGAGTCGTGCAGGCGGAAGAAGGGGATGAGCTGCAGCTTGTCCGCGTCCTTGCCACCCTGGATGAGGTCGGGCGCGGTAAAGGTGAGCGGCTGGCCGGGCACGGGCTTGAAGCGGCGGATGAAGTCGGCCTTGTCGCTGACGAACACCGGCGCGCTGTCCTGCGGGCAAACGGCGCCGGCCGGGACTTGGTCCCCACGCGCGCTGTCGGCCATGAAGTTCAGCGTCTCGCCCGGCTGCGGCGTCTTGGCGGCCAGCACGATGGGGCCGTGCAGCACGGCGACGTAGTTCTTCAGGCCGGGCATGGGCTCCAGCGTCGTGCGCATGGGCAGCTCGATGTCGACCCGGTCGCCGGCCTTCCAGTCGCGGCGCAGTTCGACATAGTCGCCGGGCTTGGCCGTCACCTTGACGGGGTTGCCGTTCAGCTTGACCCTCAGCGCGCCGGGCGCGACCCAACCGGGGTAGCGAACCTTGAGCGCGAAGCTGCCGGCGCCGTCCACCGTCAGCCGCGTGCGCGACTCGTCGGGGAACCGGGTGGACTGCGTGAGCTTGATGCCGCGCTCGCGCCAGTCCAGCTTGGAGGCGACGAAGAGGTTGACGACCAGTGCGTCGTCGCCCTCATGCGCGTAGATGAACTCGCCGTGACGCGCGTGGCTCTCGATGCCGGAGCCCACGCAGCACCACATGCTGTCGTCCACCTTGGAGTAGACGCGGTAGTGCTGCGGCCGCATCGGCGTGAAGTAGACCAAGCCGCCATCGCCCGGGTGCTGGGACGCGAGGATGTGGTTGTAGAGCGTGCGCTCGTAGTAGTCGGCGTACTTGCCCGTTCCCGCGCCCTGCTTCGGCCGGGCCTGCGCCAGCAGCGCGGTCAGCTTGAGCATGTTGTAGCTGTTGCAGGTCTCGGGGCCTTCCACCGCGTCGAGCATCGGCTTGAAGTCGTCGGCCGGATGGAAGTGCTCCTTGACGCTGTTGCCGCCGATCGCCACGCTGCGCTTTTCGACGACGGTGCGCCAGAAGAACTCCGCCGCGCGCCAGCCCTCGTCCTCGCCAGCCTGCTGCGCGATGCGCGCAAAGCCGATGACCTTGGGGATCTGCGTGTTGGCATGCAGGCCGGTGAGCTTGTCCTGGCCGGCCGCGAGCGGCTGCAGGATGGCCCGGTGCGAGAAGCGCCGCGCCAGCGCCAGGTAGCGCAGGTCGCCGGTCATCTCGGCCACGTCGGCCAGCACCTCGTTCATGCCGCCGTGCTCGGCGCGCAACATGTCCTGCATCTGCGCGTCGCTCAGCGGCGTGGTCAGGCGCAGCGCCCAGTCGCTCAGGCGCACGAGCATGGCCTTGGCGTCGGCATTGCCGGCGTGCACCCAGGCGTCGCGCAGGCCGGCGAACGTCTTGTGGAGGTTGTACCAGGGCACCCAGCGCCCGTTGAGTCCGAAGCTTTCGACCTTGAGCTCGCCCGCGGCCACCTGGCCCCAAGCCTTGGCGCCGTCGGGAACGCCGCCGATGTAGCCGTTGCCGAGCTTGTCCTGGCAGCGCTTGAGTTCGGCGATGAAGTAGTCCAGTCGCTTCTTGACCTCAGCGTCGCCGGTGGAGGCCCACATCAGCGCCAGCGCTGAAACATAGTGGCCGCCCATGTGACCGTCCAGGCCGTGGGACTCCCAATTGCCGTAGCTGGGCGTAGGCACCGGCAGGCCGGCCTCGCGGCGGAAGGGCGCCAGCAGGCGCTCGGGGTCGAGCGCCATCAGGTAGCGCAGGTCGGTGCTCTGCGCGTCGAGGAACGGCCCGTCCTGTAGACGTACACGATCCAGCGCAAAGGCTTGCGTCGCCGCATGCGCGCCGTGGGCACACAGCGCGAGGGCGAAGATGGCGAGAAGGCGTTTCATTGCGAGCTCCCTGTGCGAACCGCCCACAGCGACACGCCGCCGGAGGACAGCGCGCTGAAGGTCACGACGAATGCGCTGGAGTTGGTGTTCCATTGCCGGGACAGTACGCCGGCATAGGTCGCTCCGCCGCTCACCACACTCAGTTTGTTGCTGCCCTTGTGCATCCAGTTGCCTGTCATGCCGCCGCCGAGCGTGCCATCGGCGTTCAGCGTGACGTTGATCGAAGTCTTGCTCACTGCCGTGATGTCCTTGCCATGGTTGACGAGCTTGTAGTTGCCGGCCGCCTGCGCGGCGCTGACGTCGGCCGTCTGCGCCGGCGTGGCCAGGCTCAGCGGCGCGTAGCGCAGCGGCGCGACGACGAGCCAGCCGTCCTCGTTCAGATGCATCTCGTGCACCCGCACCTCGTGGACCTCGCCGGTGCCAGGGAAGCGCGTGTGAAAGATGATGAAGTACTGACCGGTGGCCGCGTCGTGGTAGGCCGAGTTGTGGCCCGTCGAGACATAGCCCAGCGCCGTGCCGGTCTCGCCGGCCGCGTTGGCGAACTGGTGGCCGCCCATCAGCTTCATGCCGTGCGGCGTGATGCTGGCGTCGTCAAAGACCGTGCCGGCCGCACCCTTGACGGTGGCCATGTCGGTGCCGGCACCATCCACGTAGGGCCCATCGGGTTGCAGGGACCGCGTCACGCGGACGTTGTAGCCGCCGGCCGCATCCAGGCCGCCGAAGGACGTGAACAGGTAGTAGTACTGGCTCTGCGGGCTGTAGAGAACGTAGGCCCCTTCAATGCGCGCATGGTTGCCGCCCATCAGGTGCCTGCCGTAGCCCTGGCCCGGCAGCGGCAGGCCGGTCGTCGCGTTCAGCTGCAGGATGAACAGGCCGCCCGAGTAGGAGCCGTAGATCATCCACAGCTTGCCCGTTGCGTCCTTGAACACCTGGGGGTCGACGACGTTGGGGTGGACGGTCGCGTCATAGACCGTGCCGTCCTCGCTGGGCAGCCCCCACATGCCCGATTTCAGCAGGATCTGCTTGTTGACGTAGGGGCCGTCCACCTTGTCGGCCACGGCCACGCCCAGCGCCGAACGCGGAGAGTCGCCCTTGCAGGCGCAGTAATACATGTAGAACTTGCCGTCGTCGAGCCTTGCGACGTCGGGCGCCCACAGGTCGGTGACCTGGGCCCAGGCGAAGGTATCCGCCAGGGCCGTCGTGACCTTGTTGCCGAACAGCGCGTTGGCGTCGTTGACGCCATCGGCCACTTTGGTCCAGTTCATCAGGTCCGTCGTCTTGGCCGCGGCGAGATGGGAGCCGAAGACGTAGAAGGTGCCGTCGGTGCGGATGACCGAGGGGTCATGCACGGCGACGTTGGCGAAGCTCACCGGTGCCTGCGAAGGCGCAGGCGCTGGGGCCGGCGCGGGCGCGGGTGCAGGTGCGGGAGGCGGAGCGGGTGCCGGCGTCGGTGCAGGCGAAGGCGCCGGCGAGTCGCCGCCGCCCCCGCCGCAGGCCGTCAAGGTGAGCACGGCTGCGCCCGCGAGGAACTCGCGTCGCTTGGGGGCGCTCATGGCTCAGCCTTCGATGGCGACGACCAGGACGGACTTGGCAGGCAGCTTCAGCGTGAGCTTGCCGCCGACGGCCTGCGCCTCATAGGCCTGCGGCGTGACCAGCGGCGCCTTGCCCAGTTCGTTTTGCGCATCCATCGCGGCGGCGGTCAGCAGCTTGCCGCGCGCGGCCTTGGCTGCACCGGCGCCGACCTGCACGCTCAGCTCGGCGGGCTGGTTGGGGTTGGCGTTGACCAGGCCGACGTAGAGCTTGCCGTCCTTGGCCCGCGCGGCCGTCACGCTCAGGCCCGGCATCTCGGCCGCGCCGACCTTGTAGACCGGGTTGTTCTCGATCTTGGCGGGCAGCGAGGTCGCGTCCTGGAAGGGCGTGTACAGCGCGAAGGCGTGGTAGGTCGGCGTCAGGACCAGCTTGTCCTTGGTCGTCTGGATCATGGCCTGCAGCACGTTGACCATCTGCGCGATATTGGTCATCTGCACGCGGTCGGCATGGGCGTGGAAGACGTTGAAGTGCAGGGCCGCGAGCAGCGCGTCGCGCAGCGTGTTGCGCTGGACCAGGAAGCCGGGGTTGGTGCCGGGGTCCGCGTCATACCAGCTGCCCCACTCGTCGAAGTAGAAGCCGATCTTCTTGCTGGGGTCGTTCTTGTCGAGGACGGCCGAGTTCTTGGCGATCATCTGCTCGATCTGCTGGACGTTGCCCAGCGTCGAGATCCATTCGCTCTCGGGGAAGCCGATGGCCGCGCCCTTCTTTTCCCAGTTGCCGGTGGGCAGGGTGTAGGCGTGGTGGGAGATCGCGTTGACGCCCGGCACGCCCTTGCTGAGCACGTCGGTCCACTCGGTCTGCATGCCGTTGCCGCCGCTGGCGATGATGATGGGCCGGTTGTGGCCGGGCGCCCTCAGGAAGGAGGCGACCTGGCGGAACTGGTCGGCGTAGTACTCGGGGCGCATGTTGCCGCCGCAGCCCCAGGTCTCGTTGCCGACGGCGAAGTAATGCACGCGGAAGGGCTTGTCGCGGCCGTTCTTGCGGCGCAGCTCGGCCAGTGAGGACTTGCCCTCGGCCGTCATGTACTCCAGCCATTCGGACATTTCCTGCGCGCTGCCGGTGCCCAGGTTGCCGTTGACGTAGGCCTCGGCGCCGATCTGCTCGACCAGGTCGAAGAACTCGTGCGTGCCAACCGCGTTGTCCTCGGGCACACCGCCCCAGTTGCTGTTGACCTTGACCGGGCGTTGCTTGCGCGGGCCGATGCCTTCGCGCCAGTGGTATTCGTCGGCGAAGCAGCCGCCGGGCCAGCGCACCAGCGGCACCTTGAGCTCCTTGAGCGCCGCGACGACGTCCTTGCGCCAGCCGCGCACATTGGGGATCTTGGAGTCGGGACCGACCCACATGCCCTCGTAAATGCCGGTGCCCAGGTGCTCGGCGAACTGACCGTAGATGTTGCGGTGGATGACGGGGCCGGGCTGGTCGGGGCTGACCACCAGCTTGATGTCGGCGGCCAGGGCGCTGGCGCCCAGGGCCAGGGTCGCCCCCAGCGCGACCACCTTGGCGAGCAGTTGCTTCTTCATCGTCTTGTCTCCTGTCGTTTGTCTTGTGTTGATCTTCAGTTGCGCGTCAGCGCGCCGTCGCGGCGGCGCCAGAGGCCACGCTCGTTCGGTTCGCGCAGCACCGGCGGCAGCAGCGCGCGCGGCATGTTCTGGTAGCAGACCGGGCGCAGGAAGCGCTGGATGGCGGCCGTGCCGACCGAGCTGCTGCGGCCGTCGCTGGTCGCCGGGAAGGGGCCGCCATGGACCATGGCCGTCGACACCTCGACGCCCGTCGGGTAGCCATTGGCCAGGATGCGGCCGACCTTGCGCTCCAGCGCCGGCAGCAGGCGGCGGGCGGCGGCGAGGTCGGCCTCGTCGTCGTCCTGCAGCTGCAGCGTCGCGGTCAGCTGGCCTTCCAGGCTCTCGATGACGGCGAGCAGTTCGTCCAGGTCCGAGCAGGCCACCAGCAGCGAGGCGGGGCCGAAGATCTCGGACTGCATCGCGTGGTTGGCCAGGAAGGCCGCGCCGGTCGTCTTGAACAGGCTGGGCGCACCCTTGCAGGCACTCGATTCACCGCGCAGCAACGTGTCCACGGCAGGCTGGCCGGCAAGCTGGTCCTCGCCGCGCTGGTAGGCGCCGGCGATGCCGGGAGTCAGCATGGTGGCGGCCGGCATGGGCTTGAGGGCCTCGGCAGCGGCGCTGGCGAAGCGGTCGAAGTCCGCGCTGGCCAGGCCCAGCACCAGGCCAGGGTTGGTGCAGAACTGGCCGACGCCCATCGTCAGCGAACCCGCAAAGCCGGTCGCGATCTCGGCGCCGCGCGCGGCTAGCGCGCCAGGCAGCAGGACGACGGGGTTGATGCTGCTCATCTCGGCGTAGACCGGGATG
Source organism: Roseateles sp. P5_E11 (assembly GCF_054049355.1). Classification (NCBI taxonomy): domain Bacteria; kingdom Pseudomonadati; phylum Pseudomonadota; class Betaproteobacteria; order Burkholderiales; family Sphaerotilaceae; genus Roseateles; species Roseateles sp. P5_E11. Next base: position 27,095 of record NZ_JBFUMO010000006.1, read on the forward strand.
GGCTGGGGCCGCGAAGCCGCCGCGGCCATCAGCGCGATGCCACCGCTGCGCGAGCCGGTGAAGCCGACAGCCTGGATAGCCGGGTGGCGCACCAGCGTGTCGCCGATGCCGTGGCCGCTGCCGGTCAGCAGCGCGAAGACGCCGGCGGGCAGGTTGGACAGCTTGACCGCCTCGACGACCGCGCGGCCGACCAGCTCGGACGTGCCCGGGTGGGCCGAGTGCGCCTTGACGACGACCGGGCAGCCGGCGGCCAGGGCCGCGGCGGTGTCGCCACCGGCGACCGAGAAGGCCAGCGGGAAGTTGCTGGCGCCGAATACGGCCACCGGGCCGACGCCGACGAAGCGCAGGCGCAGGTCCGGCCGCGGCGGTGTGCGGGTGGGCAGCGCCGTGTCGATGCGGGCGTCCTGCCAGCTGCCTTCGCGCAGCAGCTCGGCGAACAGCTTGAGCTGGTTCATCGTGCGGCCACGCTCGCCTTCCAGGCGGGCACGCGGCAGGCCGGTCTCGGCCATGGCGCGCACGATCAGGTCGTCGCCCAGCGCCAGGATCTGCGCGGCGATCTGCTCCAGGAAATCGGCACGCTCCTGATCCGTCGTCGCGCGGTAGGCGTCGAAGGCGGCGCCGGCGAGCGCGCAGGCTTCGGACACCTGGGCGGCATCGACGGCGTTGAAGTCGGGGCCGATGGCTTCGTTCTTGCCCGGGTCGAAAGCCTGGAAGGGCTTGCCGGCGCCGCGTACCGGCTGGCCGCCGATCAGCGCCAGGCCTTGGATAGTGTTGCTCATGAGGCGTCCTTAATGGGAATGGCGCGGGACGGCAGAGCCGCGCTTGCCGCGCAGGAAATCGAAGTCGCAGCCTTCGTCGGCCTGCAGCACGTGCTGCACGTAGAGGTGCCGATAGCCACTGGCGTCCTGGGGGTCGACGGTTTGTGCCGCGGCCCAGGCGGCCAGGCGCTCGGCCAGCTCGGCCTCCGGCACGTCCAGGTGCAGGCGGCCGCTAGCGCAGTCGAGCTCGATGAAATCGCCCTCCTTGACGACGGCCAGCGGCCCACCGGCGCGCGCCTCGGGCGCGACGTGCAGCACGACGGTGCCGTAGGCGGTGCCGCTCATGCGCGCATCCGAGATGCGCACCATGTCCTTGACGCCAGCGGCGAGCAGCTTCGGGGGCAGGCCCATGTTGCCGACCTCGGCCATGCCGGGGTAGCCCTTGGGGCCGCAGTTCTTCATGACGAGGATTGAGTTGGCGTCGACGTCCAAGTCGGGATCGACGATACGCGCCTTGTAGTCCTCGAAGTCCTCGAACACGACGGCACGGCCGCGGTGCTTCATCAGCTCGGGCGTGGCGGCCGAGGGCTTGAGCACGGCGCCGCGCGGCGCCAGGTTGCCACGCAGGATGCAGATGCCGCCGTCGGCGATCAGCGGCTTGTCCAGCTGGCGGATGACTTCGTCGTCATAGATGGGCGCGTCCACGCAGTTGGTCCACAGGCTCTTGCCGTTGACGGTCAGCGCGTCCTTGTGCGGCAGCAGGCCGCCCTCGCCCAGGCGGCGGATGACGGCGGGCAGGCCGCCGGCGTAATAGAACTCTTCCATCAGGAAGCGGCCCGAAGGCAGCAGGTCCACGACGGTGGGCGTGCCACGGCCGATGCGGGTCCAGTCCTCCAGCTCCAGGTCCACGCCGATGCGCCCGGCGATGGCCTTCAGGTGGATGACGGCGTTGGTCGAGCCGCCGATGGCGGCGTTGACGCGGATGGCGTTCTCGAAGGCTTCCTTGGTCAGCACCTTGGACAGCGTCAGCTGCTCCCACACCATCTCGACGATGCGCATGCCCGACAGATGGGCCAGCACATACCGGCGCGCATCGACGGCGGGAATCGCGGCGTTGTGCGGCAGGGACGTGCCCAGCGCCTCGGCCATGCAGGCCATCGTCGAGGCCGTGCCCATGGTGTTGCAGGTGCCGGCCGAGCGCGAGTGGCCGGCCTCGGCGGCCATGAAGTCGTGCATGCTGAGTTCGCCGGCCTTGACCTGCTCGTGCAGCTGCCACACGGCCGTGCCCGAGCCGATGTTCTTGCCCTTGAGCTTGCCGTTGAGCATCGGGCCGCCGGTGACGACGATGGCCGGCACGTCGACGCTGGCCGCGCCCATCAGCAGGGCCGGCGTGGTCTTGTCGCAGCCCACCAGCAGCACGACGGCGTCCATCGGGTTGCCGCGAATGCTTTCCTCGACGTCCATGCTGGCGAGGTTGCGCGTGAGCATGGCGGTCGGGCGCAGGTTGCTCTCGCCGTTGGAGAACACCGGGAACTCGACCGGGAAGCCGCCCGCCTCCAGGATGCCGCGCTTGACGTGCTCGGCCAGTTTGCGGAAGTGGGCGTTGCAGGGGGTCAGCTCGCTCCAGGTGTTGCAGATGCCGATGATGGGCTTGCCCTGGAATTCATGGTCGGGGATGCCCTGGTTCTTCATCCAGGAGCGGTACATGAAACCGTTCTTGTCCTGGGTGCCGAACCACTCGGCGGAGCGCAGCTTGACCTTGCTCTTCTTGTCGTCAGTCGTCATGTGTTGTCTCGATGTCGTTCCCGGCACGCAGGTTTGCCGCTTCATGGAGCTGGCTGCGCCATGCAGACGCGGGCAGCCCGTCAAACGATGCTAGGGGCCGAGGGATACGCGATCCAATCAAATTCCACAACGTATCGATATCGAAACCGGCATCAATCAAGCCGGGAAGGCTTGCCAAACAGCGGCATGCCGTCGGCCGACCACCGCAGCGGCTTCACGAAACTGTGCCGGTCGGGGTTCCACAGCGGGTCGCCGACGATCTCGGTGCAGGTGCGGGCGTGATAGACCAGCAGCACCTCGTCGGGGTCCCGGCCCGTCGTGAAGCTGTTGTGGCCAGGGCCGAAGACGCTGTCCTCGGCGCAACTGCGCATGACCGGCTGGACGGACTTGCGCCAGCTCGCCGGGTCCAGCGGGTCGGCGCCGTCGTCCGCCCACAGCAGGCCCATCGCGTAGTTCTCGTCGGTGGCGCTGGCCGAGTAGCTGATGAAGACACGGCCGTTTCGCTGCAGCACCGACGGCCCTTCGTTGACCAGGAAGCCGCGGCACTCCCAGTCGTATTCGGGCCGGCTCAACAACACCGGCGCGCCGCCCAGTTGCCAGGGCGTCCTCATCGGCGCGATATAGAGATTGGAATTGCCCGGGATGGCCGGGTCCTTCTGCGCCCACAGGTAATAGAGCTGGCCGCGGTGCGTGAAGGTGGTCGCGTCCAGGCAGAAGCTGTCCATGCCGGAGTCGACCTGGCCGAGGAACTCCCAGGGGCCGCCCAGTGGGTCCTGGGCGATGTTCCTGATCGCATACATGCGGTGCTGAAACATGCCCAGGCCGTCCAGCGCGCGGGTCGGCGCCGCCGCGAAATAGACATACCAGGCGCCGTCGTTGAAATGCAGTTCGGGCGCCCAGACCAGCTCGGAATACGGCCCCGTGTCGGGCTTGTGCCAGACGTCAAAGACCGGCGCATCCACCAGGCCCTCGATGGTGAGGGCGCGGCGGATCTCGATGCGGTCGTACTGCGGCACCGAGGCGGTGAAGTAATAGAAGCCATCAGCGTGGCGCGAGACGTGGGGGTCGGCGCGCTGGCGGATCAGCGGTTCAAGCAGGTCAGACATGGGTACGGCGGCATAAAAAGGGGCGTTACCGGCGAGGCGCCTGCAACGCCCTGGACGAGCCGAGGGTCGCCGGGTTCAAAGCTTCCAGCGCACCGACACCCCCACCGTGCGGTCGTAGTAGCGCACGTCGCGCACCAGCGACGGGGTCTGGTCGAAGTAGTCGTGATAGGACTGGTTGAGCAGGTTGGTGACATCCACCGACATCGTCAGCTGCTTGTTGAAGCTGTAGCCGAACGAGGCGTCCAGCGTGCGCAGCGGCGCCACCCACAGCTCGCGGCCGGTCGTGCGGTAGGGCTTTTCGGCCAGGAACTTGCTGCGCCAGTTGTAGGCCAGACGGGCGTAGATGTCACCGTACTCGTACAGGCCGACCAGGTTGTAGGCCGACTTGGACTGGCCCAGGAAGGGGCCGACCACGCCGTTCGGGTCGGTCTGCTTGCCGGTCATGAAGGTGTAGTTGGCCTCCAGGCCGAAGCCGCCAGGCCAGCCGGGCAGGAAGTCGTAGAACTGGCGGTAGCTCAGCTCGTAGCCGTGCAGATTGGCCTTGTTGATGTTGATCGGCTGCGTGATGCGGTAAGGCACGCCACCGATCGTCGTCTCGACCGTCTGCGAGTACACACGGTTCTTGAACTTGTGCTCGAAAGCCGTGGCCGTCACCGAGCCGGTGCGGGCGAAGTAGTACTCCAGCGCCGCGTCCACATTGGTGGACTCGGTCGGTTTGAGCTGCGGGTTGCCGCCGTTGGCCGTGCCGTAGGTGACGCCGCCGCCCGGGGGCGTGAAAGTGATGCCGGGGTTGTAGTCGACGAAGTTCGGGCGCTCGATGGCCTTGCCGGTCACCAGGCGAGCGATCAGCTTGGACGTCAGCTCGGCCTTCAGCGACAGCGTCGGCAGCGCGTCGGTGCGCGAGGTGTCGATGTTGACCGGCGTGATGACGCCGGTGCTGGCATTGCGGGAGTTGCCCATCAGCTTCTGCTCGGTGCGCACGACACGCAGGCCGAACACGCCGGTCACCGGCACACCGCCGGCGTTGAAGCCAAACTTGGTGCGGCCGTAGATCGCCTGGGTCGTCTCGCTGTCATCGAACAGCGTCATCGGGTCATAGGCCGTCAGCGCGCCGTTGCCGTTGGTCAGCAGCTTGCGGAAGGCTTCGCCGTTGTTCAGCAGCCAGTCGCGGTCGGCATAGACGTATTGCTTGACGCCGTAGTCGCCCCAGGTGGGCGGCGACACCGAGAACATCTCCGCCAGCGCGGCATCGGCCGTCGACTTGCCCACGGCCGAGAAGCTCGTCGTCCAGGGCATGGTGGTGCCGATGGACATGGCGCTGCGCTTAGCCAGGCGCACGCCGCCGCTGACCTCGCGGAAGAAGCCGTCGCCGATGTCATAGGTCGCGTCGCCGCGCCAGTCAGTGTTCTTGCCTTCGCGCTCGCCGCGCACATCCACGCCGCCGTTGATGCGGAAGTTGGCCTTGCTGGTCAAGTCCAGGTTGGGGTAGTTGATGTAGCCGCCGCCGTCCTGCACCTTGGCCACCGTGCTGGTGGGCGAGTAGCCGGTGTCCAGGATGCGGTTGACCCAGTCGATCTGGCTGTTGGTGCGGACCAGCTCGGTGGACAGGCGCAGGCGGTCGGTCACGTCCCAGTGGCCGCCCAGGGCCACCTGGGCATTGCTGACCGTGTCGTGCTTGGCCTGCGTGGAAGTGAAGCCCCAACCGTTGTAGTTGGTGTTGGTGACCGTGTCCATGAAGTTGGTGCCGGGCTTGACGGTCACCACCGAGGTCGGCTCGAAGACCGGCGCACCGGCCACCAGGAAGGACTGCTGGAAGCGGTGATTGATGCTGGTGCCGAAGCCTTCCAGGTAGACCTCCTTGTCGGCGCTCGGCTTCCACTGCAGCGCGAAGTTGCCGGCCAGGCGCTTGCGGTCGCCCAGGTCGAGCACGCGGCCGACGGCGTCGGAGCCGACGATGCTGCGGCCGGCGTTCGTGAAGGTCAGCGGGTCGCCGACCCATGCGCGCTCATCGTGGTATTTGCCGCGCTGGTAGGACAGGCCGAACAGGGCGCCAACCTCGCCGAGGTCGGTCTTCCAGCGGTTGGAGGCCATGCCGCTCAGGTCAGGGTTGTTGACGTCGGCCTTGTCGCGGTGCTCCATGCGGCCGTTGACGACGAACTGGGCGCCCTTGAAGTCGAAGGGGCGGTTGGTGCGCACATCGATGACGCCGGCCGTGCCGCCTTCGGGCAGGCTGGCTTCCTGGGTCTTGTAGACGTCGATGCGCTTGAGCATCGTCGCCGGCACGTCGGCCAGATAGAGGCTGCGGCCCGAGTCCGAGAAGAACTCGCGGCCGTTCAGCAGCGTGACGATGCCGCCCAAGCCGCGCACGATGACCGTGCCGGCCTCGCCGTTGCCGCGCTGGATCTGCACGCCGGTGACGCGGCCGAGTAGCTCGGCAACGTTCTTGTCGGGGAACTTGCCGATGTCCTCGGCGACGATGGAGTCGACGACCTGGTCGGAATTCTTCTTGATGGCCTGCGCCGTCTCGGCCGAGGCGCGGGCGCCGGTGACGACGACAGTCTCCAGCTGCTGGTCGGCAGCGGCCGCGGCGGCCTGCTGCGCCAGCGCGCTGCCGGACAGGGCGGCCAGCGCGGCGGCGGCCGTCAGGCTCAGGGCAAAGCTCGGGAAATTCTGGAAATGGGCACGCGCATGCCGCGGCGCCAGGCCTTGTTGCTTCATCTTGTCTCCGGAAATCGTTATGGGTGCAGATCCAACCCTGGCAGCGTCGGCCTCTCGGGGGCCGGTGGCTCGGGTCTGAAATCATGCTAGGGGCCCGACCGATTCGCGACTAATCACATTTTTGGATTTATCGATGCTGGTTTTCGCATCATTACCGCGGGTATTTACCAGGAAGGCGGCAATGACCCTGACGGCCGGGTGATGGCGCGCCCCTATTATCGAAAGCCGCCGCCCCAAACCCTTGATCCATGTCCGCCGAGGTTATTTCGCCACCCACTGCAAACCTCCGCCAACCGTTCGGCCTGTTTGTGCTCGCCGGCGCTGAAATGTGGGAGCGATTCAGTTTCTACGGCGTTCGCTCGCTGCTGGTGCTGTATCTGGTGGAGGCTTTGCAATATTCGCGGGCCGACGCAGTTTCGGTCGTCGGCATGTATACCGGCTCGGCGTTCTTCTGCGCCATCTTCGGCGGTTGGCTGGCGGACCGCCTCCTGGGCCAGCGTCGCGCGGTGCTGCTGGGCATGCTGCTGATGATGGCCGGCCATGTCGCACTCGGCGCGGGCCAGCCCGTCACCCTGGGCCTGGGTTTGCTGGCGGTGGGCACCGGCCTTTTCAAACCCACCACGACGGCCATGGTCGGTGCGCTATATCTGCCAGACGACGCGCGGCGCCAGGGTGGGTATACGGTGTTTTATATGGGCATCAATATCGGCGCGGCCCTGTCCGCGCTGATCGGTGGGTATCTGGCGCAGCGCCACGGCTGGGGTTATGGATTCATGTCTGCCGCGGCGGGCATGGCCGTCGGCGTCGTGGTTTTCATGGCCGGTTGGCGCTGGTTGCCGCCTGTGGCTGCGCCAGCGCCCGAGCCGGCACGCGCGGCCTGGACTGATGCGCAGGCGCGGCGCCGCATCCAGGTCATCTTGCTGATGTCGCTGGTGGCCATCTGCTTTTACATCGGCTACGAACAGGCGGCTGGCGCGATGACGCTGTTCGTGCGCGACCACGTCTCGCCGCAATTCCTCGGCATCGAGCTGACCGCCGCGCAGTTCCTGGCCGTGAACCCCCTGCTCGTCATCCTGCTGGCGCCGCTGTCAGCGCGCCTGCTTTCGCGGCTGGGCTGGCCGGAATTTCGCGTGCAGGGCCTGGGCATGATGGTGCTGGGCCTGAGCTTCGTGCTGCTGCAGGCGTTGCAGGGCCGCGCCGCGCAGGGCGAGGTCATTCCGGCCTGGATGATGGTCGGCGTCATCGGCGTGCAGACGCTGGCCGAGCTGCTGGTCGTGCCCATCGGGCTGGCCGTGGTGTCACGGTATGCGCCAGCCGGCTGGGCGGCCACGTTGATGGGCGCCTGGATGCTGGCCAAGGCCACGGCCGGCCTGCTGGCCGGCCAGCTCTATGGCTGGCTGCTGCCGACGGGGCTGTCGCTCTACGGGGTGGTGACCGCCATCGGCATCGCCGGGGGCCTGCTGCTGATCTCGGCGTCCGGCGCACTGCGGCGATACGCCGGCATGGGCGACCTGCGCCCGGGCTGAGCGTCAGCTGGCGACCTTGAGCGCCGCCTGGTGCAGGCGCACCATGTGATAGGGATCGGGCTGCGCATCACGGCAGCCGCCGCTCTTGCAGGGCAGGGCATCGGCCGCGCGCCAGCCGCCATGCTCGGCGTCGATGAGCTGGGTCTTGATCAGCCCCTGCGTCTGCTCGTAGCGCCGCCACAGGTCGTTGCGGCCCGTGGCCTGGCCCGCGACGAGCAGGGCATGCAGGCATTCGGCCTGCTGCCACCAGCCCTTGTGCGCGTCGGCCTTGCCTCCGTCCGGAAAGGCTTTCAGGCCGCAGCCGCCGTCGATGTCGTCATAGCCGGTGGCCAGCGCATAGGCGAGCACTCGCTCGGCCACCTGGGCATAGATGGGCGACACCAGCGCGCCCTTCATCAGCAGATGGCTCCATTCGAACTGGTGGCCGATGTCGATATAGCCGCCGGCTTCCCGCGTCGGCAAGGGCTTCCAGCCCTCGTCGTACCACTCGGGGATGTGGGCGCTGCCCTCGGCCTGTCCTTGCAGCAGCTTGTAGGCGACGAAGTCGCCCAGGCGCCGGGCGCCGGCCTCGACGGTCTTGTCGCCGGTGGCATCGCGCAGAGCCAGCAGCGCCTCGAACATGTGCATGACCGGGTTCTGCGTGCGCGCGCCCGGAATGGGCTTGAAGTCACGCTCGCATTCGTTGTAGAGGCCACCGGCCGGCTCGAAGAAGTTGAGTTCGATCTCGCGCCAGGCCTGCAGGGCCGCATCGCGATAGCGCACATCGCCTCCAATGCGGTAGATCTCGGCCAGCGCCAGCAACGCAAAGGCATGGCCGTAGGCGCGCTTGATCGAGGCGCGCGGGATGCCGTCCGCTCCCACGGTGTGGAAGAAGCCGCCATGCACCGGGTCGCGGAAGCGCTGCAACAGATAGTCGGCGCCCCGCCGGGCCACTTTGAGATAACCCGCATCTGGGATGAACTCATGGCCAGCGGCGAAGGCGTAGACGAGGCGGGCCTGGCCGATCAGCTCGAGTTCCGGCTGGGGCTGGGGCTGCCAAGCGCGGTTGAAGGCCAGCTGGAAGCTGCCGTCGGGCCGCAGCGCATGAGCATGCCAGTGCAGCAGCAGGGCCTCAAGATCGTCCCGGTGCCAGCCGGTATCGATGCGGTTGCGGATGCGCGCATCCGGGTCGCTGCAGGCGGCCAGGGCGGCGAGCAGCGCGAGGACAGACCGGCGGTCGAGCTTCACGTCAACGACCATGGGGCCAGGTGGCCCGCTTGGTCGGTCCCTTGCTCGACCTGCCGCGCGCGGTCCAGAGCTTGTAGGCCGCCGGCGTCAGCTCGCGCTTGAGCAGGGCCACCAACTCGCCATGGCCGATGCCATGCATCAGCAACACCTTGGTGTAGGGCGGTGTGTCCTCGAACGCGGTGGCGATGACACGCTTGACTTCTTCTGGATTGAGCTTGGGTGCGGGCTTGGCCATGCCCGCATTCTGTCAGCCGAAGCACCGGGCTCACCCCGCCAATGCGGGGGTGGGGCGCTTCGCCCAAGCGGCCAGTGCCGTCCTACAGCGCCTGTGCCGTCGCGCTGGCACCACGCCTCGGTGCGGCACGCCAGCATCGGGGCCATTGACTGACCCATCGGCTCGCGCCGCTACAGCCATGACCTCTTCCACTCCCGTCGTGACCCTGACACCCAAGCCCGTCACCGCACCCAACCGGCGGCCCGCCCTGTCACTGCTGGCCTCCGAGCCGGCGCGCGCCACGCTGGAAGCCTGGGCCGCGTTGATGCAGTGGGGCAAGACGCCCAGCCAGGTCGGCGCCGGCCATACCGTGGTGCTGTTCCCGGGCCTGGGAACGGACGGCCTGACGCTGTGGCCGCTGCGCCGGCATCTGGAGCGCGCCGGCTTTCGGGCGCTGGACTGGGGGCAGGGCATGAACACCGGGCCCAAGGGCGACGTCGATGCCTGGCTGGAGACGTTGGCCGACAAGCTGCACGAGCGCGTGGCGCCGGCACGCGAGGTCAGCTTCGTGGGCTGGAGCCTGGGCGGCTTCTATGCGCGCGAGCTGGCCAAGCGCTGGCACGACCGCGTGCACCACGTCGTCACCATCGGCACGCCCTTCAATGGCAGCGTCGACGACACCAACGTGGGCTGGCTGTTCCGCCTGCTGAACGGGCGCGAGGCCCCCGCCGAGGCGGCGCTGCGCGAGCGCCTGGCGGAGCCGCCGCCGGTGCCGACGATCTCGCTGTACAGCCGCCGCGACGGTGTCGTCTCGTGGGAAGCCTGCACGCACGCGCGCCGCTGGCCGCTGGCGCGAGACATCGAGGTGCAGGCCAGCCATATGGGCATGGGCTGGGCGCCCGAGGTGCTGAACCACGTGACGGGCGTGCTGGGCTGCCGCCGCCAGACCACCTGAGTTCGCGGCCGAGCGCCGGGCCTGCCATGGGCCAGAGGCCCATGGCCTTCCGTAGGCACAAGCAGTCCGCAGGGACTGCTTGTGTCCGACTCCAGTTCACCTGGCCGGCCTGCGCTGGCGATGTGCTCGCGGCTCGATGCCGCGAGCATCGCCGTCCCCTCGGGGGCTGAGGCCGGACACATCGCGCCCAGTGGGCGGGATGTGCCTGCCGAAGAGCTGCGGCACCTGCCGCGGCGCGGTCTGCAAGACCGACCAGGGCGCCCGCATTCAGCGAGGCGGACTGGACAAGGGGCTAACGATCAGCCGCCGCGCGTCACCGGCATCGAGACCCTGTCGGCCGGCAGCTTCATGTGGCTGGCCAGCTCCAGCTTGGCGAGCGAATTGCGGTGCACCTCGTCCGGGCCATCGGCCAGGCGCAGCGTGCGCTGGTGTGCCCACATCATGGCCAGCGGCGTGTCGTCGCTGACGCCCATGCCGCCGAACACCTGGATGGCCCAGTCGATGACCTGCAAGGCCATGTTGGGCGCGACGATCTTGATCATCGCGATCTCGGCCTTGGCGACCTTGTTGCCCACCGTGTCCATCATGTAGGCGGCCTTCAGCGTCAGCAGGCGCGCCTGTTCGATCATGCAGCGCGACTCGGCGATGCGCTCCTGCGTGACCGTCTGCTGGGCAATCGTCTTGCCAAAGGCGGTGCGGGCGATGGCGCGTTCGCACAGCAGCTGCAGGGCGCGCTCGGCAGCGCCGATGCTGCGCATGCAGTGGTGGATGCGGCCCGGGCCCAGGCGCCCCTGCGCGATCTCGAAGCCACGGCCCTCGCCGAGCAGGATGTTGCTGGCGGGCACGCGCACATTCTTCAGCTCGACTTCCATGTGGCCGTGGGGCGCGTCGTCATAGCCGAACACGGACAGCGGACGGACCACCGTGATGCCCGGCGCGTTCGCCGGCACGACGATCATGGACTGCTGCTCGTGGCGGCCGGCCTCGGCGTTGGTCTTGCCCATGACGATGTAGACGGCGCAGCGCGGGTCGCCAGCACCGGAGCTCCACCACTTGCGGCCGTTGATGACGTAGTCGTCGCCATCGCGCTCGATGCGGCATTCGATGTTGGTGGCGTCGCTCGAAGCCACGGCCGGCTCGGTCATCAGGAAGGCCGAGCGGATCTCGCCGCGCAGCAGCGGCTCCAGCCATTTGTCCTTCAGCCCCTCGGACGCATAGCGCTCCAGCGTCTCCATGTTGCCGGTGTCGGGCGCCGAGCAGTTGAAGACCTCGGGCGCCCAGAACACGCGACCCATGATCTCGCACAGCGGCGCATATTCGAGGTTGGACAGGCCCTCGGGCGCGCGAGCGGACTTGGGCAGGAAGAGGTTCCACAAACCGGCCGCGCGGGCCTTGGGCTTGAGCTCCTCGATGACCTTCGTGGGCACCCAGGGATTGCCGGCGCGACGGTTGGCAGCCACCTCGTCGAGATAGCGCTTCTCGTTCGGATAGATGTGCTCGTCGAAGAAGGCAAGCAGGCGCTCACGCATCTGCGCGACCTTGGGGCTGTAGTCGAAGTTCATGGCGCGGCTTCTTTCGAGTGCGGGGTGCGCCAGTGTGGCCCAGCGACCCGCGGGCGCTTGTCACTCAGGTGGCAGAGCCTGGCAATGGCGCGGCAATGGGTCGCGTTGCCAGGCCCTAGCCCAGCAGCTTCTCTTCGGCCAGCGCCAAGGCCTCCGGCTTGCCGCTGATGACCAGGGTGTCACCACTGGCCAGCGTCGCGCCGTCAGCAAGCAGGCCTTTGCCGTTGGCGCGTCGAAGTGACACCACGGCGACACCCAGGGCGTGCAGGGCCAGGTCGTCCAGCAACTTGCCGGCATGCGGGCTGGCGGTGGGCAGCGTCACCGACGCCAGGCGGGCCTGGTCGCGCTCGTCGGCGGTGTCGTCGTCGGCGCCGTGGAAATAGCCGCGCAACAGGCCATAGCGCTTGTCGCGCGCATCGCGCGTGATGCGGATGACGCGGCGCATCGGCACCCCCACCAATGCCAGCGCATGCGAGGCCAGCATCAGCGAGCCCTCGATGGCCTCGGGCACGACCTCGG